>JABDFX010000009.1:0-336 GCA_013286315.1 Bacteroidota bacterium
AAACAGGGACCGGAATATGTGTTGCCTGGTGTCGAAAAAATTATCTGGGAACATGGGCGCAGGAATTTTAGTTTAAGGGCCGCCGGCTTGTTATCTATCGTCTGTCCGGTGAATGACGGAACGGGCGTATTCGGCATCGGCATATTCAATACAGATATTCACGAGGCAAAAAAAATCATGGACGGGGATCCGGGGGTAGAGAGGCAAATATTTGTTTATGAGCTGCATCCATGTCGGAGTTTTCCGGGGGATCGATTGCCATGAGCCAACTTATTAATTTCCGATAATTCCCATCGTTCTTTCCACTTCAATATTTGCAGATAAATAATCATAAAC
>JABDFX010000009.1:346-64150 GCA_013286315.1 Bacteroidota bacterium
CCGCTTCCAGGTAATTGGACTGCGCCTGTGTATATGCCAGTTCCGCATCTGTCAATTCCAGACGGGAGGCTACTGCCCTGGCATATCGGTATTGGGTAATCTCATAGCTCAGCCTGGCCGTATTTTTTACGTTATCGCTGGTTTGTATACGGGCGGCGGTTTCGCGTACGTTTGCTACTGCCTGCTTTACAGAACTGCGCAGTTCTTCATATGCCTGTTGGGAACGAATGACGGATTGATCTTTTTCAATCTGGGCTTTCTTTACCTTAGCCTTATTACTGTAGCCATTAAAGATGGGAACCGAAAACTGCGCCCCCACGAACGGAGTAGAAGGATAAAAAGCATTAAAATAATCGAATTTATTCGTTTGCGTTTGAATCAGGTATTGAGCGGTCAATGAGATGGAGGGTTTCATCGCAGCCGCGGCAATCCTGATCTGCTGGTCTGAGGACTGTTGTTGCAGGTCGAGGGACTGCAGATCTGCCCTGTGAAGCCTGGCTTCATTATAAACTTCTTCTTCTTTGAAGAATACCGGTACGGTTTCAGGCAGGATCAGTGAATCGGTTAATTCTATTTCCTGCAGGCTGTCCAGACCTGTCAAGGTTCTGAGTTGCTGCTTACCTACCTCGATCGCCAGCGATAGTTTCAACAGATCAGGTTCCAGATTTTTTACAGATGTGTAAGCACGTAAAGTATCTACGCGCAAAGCCCTTCCCTGGGCCAATAAGGATTTTGCATCCTGCAATGCCTTTTCATTTCTTGCGAGACTTTCATTTTGCAACTTGATTCGCTCGCGCAGAACCAGTATCCGGATATAGGTTTGTTTCAGCAAAGCTGCGATATCCGTTTTTTTATCTATTACGGATAAGCGGCTCTGGCGTTCCTGCAGTTTAGCCTGAATGATTCCGGGTTTGGTAGCAGCATTGTAGACGGGTTGCGTGATCCAGGCAGTTGCCCCTGCCTGATCTCTTCCGCCAAAACGATCATATGATATTTTGTCGCTGCTGCCTCCCGAATTGCCGATTCCGAAAAAAGGTGCTTCATAAAAATAATGATATACCTGTGCACTAACACCGGCGGAAGGAAGTGATGCACTTTTTGCAACCTGAGTTAATTGTTCCGACCGGTCCACGTCCAAAGAACTGATTCTGATTTCGCGGTTGTTGGCTAACGTCAGACCAAGTGCTTCTCTGAGAGATAACTGTTTTGGTTGTGCGCTGGCTATATAGGATAGCAGCACAATGAGCCCAAAAACAAGTGACGTATATATGAAAGCTTTTCTGAGTGTCATATAAAATTGATTTATGCAGGAATAATCGTTCCTGGTATAGTTAATATGCCGGGATTTGATTCGGCTTTTGCTTTGTATGGTCTGGAGAAATATGAATAGACGGCGGGAATCACATACAGGGTCAGAATGCCCGCAAATAATAATCCACCGACCACCACAATACCTAAGGATGTTCGGCTTCCTGAAGAAGTGCCCAGGGACAAAGCAATGGGTAATGTTCCGAAAATCATGGCCAGGGTTGTCATCAGGATGGGGCGGAACCGGGAAGCGGCGGCGGCCAAAACCGCATCACGTACGTTCATCCCCTCAGCTTTCCGCTGGTTGGCGAATTCAACAATCAGTATTCCATTCTTGGTGATTAAACCGATGAGCATAATGATACCAATCTCACTGAACACATTGATCGACTGATGTGTGATCCAGAGACTAAGCAGGGCTCCGGTTACGGCCATGGGTACGGTGAGAAGGATGATGAAAGGATCAATCAGACTTTCAAACTGTGCAGCCAGCACGAGATAAATTAACAGGATCGCAAAAACGAAAGCAAAAATGAGACTGGAACTGCTTTCAGCAAAATCGCGGCTTTGTCCTGCAAGAGCCGTTCTGAATCCGGCGGGTAATACTTTTTTAGTAATACTGTTCATCTCCCGGATCGCGTCTCCCAGACTAACACCCGGCGCAGGTGTAGCGGAAATGGTCGCACTGTAAGATTGGTTATAACGGTATAAAGCAGGCGGACTGACTGATTCATTCATTTTTACCAGATTGTCTAATGAAATCATTTCCCCATTTCCTGACTTCAGGAAAAGAGAACGCAGGGCATCGGGGGAGGAACGTTCCTGCCTGTCCAGTTGTCCGATCACTTCATACTGGCGGTCGTTGTAGATAAAATATCCGTAGCGTCTTCCGCTTAAAGCGAGTTGCAAAGTGCGCCCGATTTCCTGAGTTGAAATACCCAATTGGGCAGCGCGTTGCCGGTCAATACTGATACCAATTTCGGGACGGTCAATTTTAAAATCAGGATTTTGGAATACGAGTTTTCCTGATTTATATACTTCGCCCATCATCTTCGGAATAACGGCTTCCAGGCTTTTGAGATCTGGAGCTTCTACAACATATTCCAGGGGTTGTTCGCTGGAGAAACCACCGATGGTCGGAATCTGAATCGGGATTACGATCACGTTCCGGAATTTTTGTGATGCGACAATCAGTTTCTGATATACCTGGTTTTGTGTTAATCCGCTTTTGCGATCCTTTGGTTCCTTCAGAAAGATCCATTGAAACCCGCCATTCACCGGCTGCACCAATGTTCCGATCGATGCAGCAATCCCGGCGTAGGTTCTGTTTTCATTCAGGTCGGGTATGGAATCCGAAACATAATTGCTGATAGCCTTCATGGTTTCCTCCATACTTTCATAAGAAGTGCCTTCGGGAGCGATCACGGCCAGGCCCACCATGGAACGATCTTCCAGCGGAGCGAGTTCTGAAGGTAACTTGGGGGCGAGCAGCCAGGCTATTGCAAATGAGCCAATCAGCAGGCCAAAAGCAACCCATCTTGTTTTGAAAAAGAATCTCAATGATTTTTCATATCCGTCATTCAGCTTTATGAAAAACGGTTCTGTTTTTTTATAAAGCCAGTTATGATGTGAACCTGTTTTTAAAAGGTATGCGCTCATCATCGGAGAAAGGGTCAGGGCCACGAAGGCTGAAATTAAAACGGACCCCGAAACCACAATGGCAAACTCGCGGAATAACTTTCCTGTAATTCCTCCGAGGAAAAGTATTGGCAGGAAAACGGCAGCCAGTGTTATCGTGGTCGAAATGACCGCGAAATAAATTTCATCAGATCCTTTTCTTGCCGCCTGTATCGGTGTCATGCCCTGTTCTACCTTACTATAGATATTTTCCAGTACTACGATGGCATCATCCACGACCAGACCGATTGCCAGCACCAGGCCCAATAAGGTTAATACATTTATGGAGAAATTTCCAATATACATGATGAAAAAAGCAGAGATGATCGAAACCGGAATGGCCACTAAAGGAATGATGGTACTTCTCCAGTCGCGTAAAAAGATAAAAATGATCAATGCGACCAACACAAAGGCGAGCAATAATGTTTCTCCCACTTCTGACAGAGAATTCCGCACAGGAACCGTAAAATCTTTACCCAGTGAAATAATGTAATCTTTGGGTGCGGTTTTCTGAATGTCGGCAAAACGCTTTTTAAATTCATCCACAATAGCCAGCGAATTGGCTCCCCGTTGCGGTTGAACGCCTGTACCGACGCCGTAACGCGCAGTATTACCTTCACTGACGATCATGGCTGTTCGTTCGTTTTGAGAACTCATGATCGCCGTGCCAATGTCTTTGAACCGTATTATGGCGCCGTCCTGCTGACGCAGGATCATATTATTGAAATCGTCTTCGGTAACCAGCCTGCCCTCTGTACGAAGAGTAACTTCAGTATTCTGACCTTCAATACGTCCGCTGGGCAAATCCACATTTTCTTTTTGCAGGGCAGCCTGCACATCGGCCGGTGTCAGTTGATATGCGGCAAGCCTGACCGGGTCCATACGCAAACGCATGGACCGTTTACGACCGGCGTATGAATCGACGAGCCGTACACCCGGAATGGATTGCAGTCTTTCCTTGATATTAATGTTTACAAAATCGGTAATGTCTTCCAGGCTTTTTGTATCACTTTGTACAGTCAGAAAGACAAGGAAATCCGGAGGGCCGGATTTTTCAACAATAGTGGGTTCAATATCCGTCGGCAGTTGCTGACGGGACTTTGAAACCTTGTCGCGGACATCATTCGCAGCGGCTTCCAAATCGGCGTTCAGATTGAACTCTACCGTGATCACACTTACCTGTTCACGGGACACCGAGCTCATGGCGCGGATGCCATTGGCTTCGGCCACAGCTTCCTCGAGTGGTTTTGTAACCTGCGATGCAATAATATCTGCACTGGCTCCCGGGTATACAGTAGTGATCGTCACAATGGGTGAATCGGTAACCGGGTACTCACGGGTCCCCAGAAATGTGTAACCTACGATGCCGAAGAGAATTAGCAGAACCGACATTACGCCGGCCAGCACGGGCCGGGAAATACTTGCTTGTGATATAGCGCTCATACAATTTTTAATTATTAGTTATTAGTTATTAACGGTGGACGTCGTTGATGGAAAAGGCCTCCCGCCTCCCGCGTCCCGCCTCCCGCCTACTTCAGGCTCGCAAACTGTACAACGGAACCGGGCATTAACCGCAATAAATTGCTGGTCACAACCGTATCTCCTTTATGTAAACCGTGTAAAACTTCTACCGCATAGGGCCCGCGTTGACCGATTTCGATGGCAGCCAATTGAACCTGGTTACTTTTTACTGTATAGACGCTATATCCCTGTGAAGAAGGGATCAATGCCTGGGATGAAACCATCAATGCGTCGGCGGTCGAGTGCATGGACAGCTGCATTCTGGCGCTTTGCCCGGCAAGCAGAACCCTTCCGGGATTCTGACTTACGGCCCTGATCAAAAGGGTTCTTGTACTCTGATCCACCCCTGCTTCCCGCGCTATCACTTTGGCACTGTATTGTTTTGTATCGGAAGCCACCGTGAATTTCTGCTGGCTTCCGGTTAGAATGGTCTGTGCATATTTTTCAGGCACGTGGAAATCCAATTTGACCATGCTATTATCCTGAAGATGTGTAAGTACCGTATTTGCGGAAACCACGGCTCCCGGGTATACACGAACGATGCCCAGCTGACCGCTGAATGGTGCCCTGATCCTGGTTTTATTTATCAAAACCTGTAGTTCGGTAATCTGTGCTTCCAGAACTTTCAGGTTGGTAAAAGATTGATCATAGTCCTGCTGTACGACTGCTTCATGCTGGATGAGATCACGGAGGCGTTCTTCATTTAATCTCGCTAATTTTTCCTGCTGGTGAAGTTTTTCCAGTTGGGCCAGCAGGTCGGCATTGTCCATTTCAAAGAGTACCTGACCGGTTGTAACCGATGCTCCGTCTTTTACGTTGATCCGGATGATCTTCCGGGGAAGTTCGCTGACGATGTCCACTTCCTGGTTGGGTTCCAGGGTACCGGTGATTTCCAGTTCATCGTTTAAGACGGCCGGTTTTACAATGTATCCATCGACGGGTACACCCGGGGAAACCCGCGGAGCGGTAACAACGGGTTTAGCCTTTTCTTCTGCCTTGGCGTAACAGCCGCCGATCAACATGATAGAGAAATATGCAAGGGCGGCCAGTAAAGGGCTGCTGATTAAGTTTCTGGTGATGGTTTGTGTTGACATGGTGATGATTATTAATAGATATATTCAAATATTTCAATATAATTAATCGTAGGTATCCATTGAGTGTAACAAAAAAGAAAGAATAAAGTTATAGATTTATTTAAGTATTTCGATAAATAAAGATAAAATTTTTTTTAAATCTTCAGTCCTTCAATAAATCGTATATACTCGTCCATCAGTTTAT
Organism: Bacteroidota bacterium; assembly: GCA_013286315.1. Taxonomy (GTDB): domain Bacteria; phylum Bacteroidota; class Bacteroidia; order Chitinophagales; family Chitinophagaceae; genus Puia. The sequence continues at coordinate 6,131 of JABDFX010000009.1, forward strand.
TGTTCAGGTAATAACGCACATTCCGCCCCTCTTTATCAGACGTAACCAATTCACTTTCAATTAATAGTTTCAGGTGATGGGCAATCGAAGGCTGGGCGAGGTTCAATGTATTATTCAAATCCACACAATAGAGGCATTGTCTGCTCTTCTTGATTTCCTTCAGGATGGTCAGCCGGTTGGGGTCGGCCAGTGCTTTGGAGATCTTTTCTGCTTTTTTCGCATCCATATAAATGAATTACGACGCAAATATATAATTTATTTATCGAAAAACTTCAATAAATAAAAAAGGCTAACATTTTCTTAGGGATTAGAGGAAGATGCGTTCGTTATCAGATATTTGGCAAAAAACCTGTCGGGGTCAAGTCTGAAAAAAACGTATTTTTAATAGAAGGTAATATTTTCTTCTTCCGGCAAATTCCCCCATCATGAAGAAATGGTTGTCCATATGTTTTTCTCAATTACTCACGATCGTTTGTTCCGGACAGACACTGAATCAGTGTGAGGGGCCTTATGTGGAATACCGGAAAAATGATATCCTTGTCAGGGCTATCGCGGCAGATGGAAAGGTACTGATCGATTCCTTTCCGGTTGCCGAAAAGGACAGGCATCCGATAGAAGTTCATTTTTCCAATCACAGCGGCTGGGACTTTTCCGTACTCCTTCAGAAGAAATTAAAAACAGAGCCTTACAATGGAAGTAAGGCAGACAGGATCATCGCTTTTTCAGATATAGAAGGAGAGTTCGAAGCATTCAGAGGACTCTTAATCGCCAACCAGGTGATGGATGAAAAATACCAGTGGACCTTTGGAAAGGGAAATCTGGTTATTTGCGGAGACCTTTTCGACCGTGGAAATGATGTGGCTGCAGAGCTCTGGCTGTTATATAAACTGGAAAGCGAAGCAAAGGAACAAGGCGGATATGTACATACCATTCTTGGCAACCACGACATCATGAATCTGAGTGGTGATTTCCGGTATGTTCAACCGAAATATTTTGAACGTGCTAAAAAGATGGGAACGAAGTATCAGTTTTTGTATAACTCCAGGACAGAGCTGGGCAGGTGGCTCCTGACCAAAAACCTGATGGAAAGGATAAGTAATGGCTTATATCTGCATGCCGGTATTTCCCGGGAAGTGCTGGATCTTCAGTGGCCCTTATATAAGATAAATTCAGATTGCCGCGAATACTATGACAAGGCAATGCAGGCGGATAAATATCCGGATAAGAATATGTGGAGGATTTTTGACGGTGAATACTCGCCCTTTTGGTATCGGGGCTATTTTCTTGAACCGCGCGCCAGTCAGGGACTGGTTGACAGCACTCTTTCATTTTACCAGGTTGGGAAAATAATCGTCGGGCACGACATTATCGATTCGGTTTCCTCTTTCTATCAGGGCAAAGTGATCGGTATAGACGTAAACGAACATGAAGGGAACTCGCAGGGATTACTGATTGAAGGGAATGTCTATTATAAAATTGACCTGACGGGCAAAAAATATCCTCTTCCATAGACGGCAAACAACCTAATTTTAATACAACATGAAAATCCTGGTGGTAGACGATGAAAGGGATGTCAAAGCCCTGTTTGAACAGCGTTTCCGTAAAGAAATACGGGATGGGGAAATGACTTTTGCATTTGCTTATTCCGGTGAAGAAGCATTGGGATATCTCAACTCGCTGAACCATGAAGCCGTGCTGATATTATCGGATATAAACATGCCGGGTATGAGCGGTCTTGAGCTGCTGAAACAAATCAAAATGCATTATGAAAAACCTCCGCCGACCGTTATGATGATTACCGCCTTTGGTGATGATGAAAATTATCAACAGGCTATGAAGCTGGGGGCAGATGATTTTTTAACGAAGCCGCTGAATTTTACTTACTTAAGAGAGAAACTTAAATTGGTAAAATGAGTACAAAGATTTTAGTGGTGGATGACGAAGCTGATCTGGAAGTTCTTATCAAGCAAAAATTTCGGAGGCAGATCAGAAATAAGGAGTTTGAATTTGTTTTTGCGATGAATGGAGTGGAAGCTCTTACAAAATTAAAACAGCATGAAGACATTGATATCGTTCTGAGCGATATCAATATGCCTGAAATGGATGGTCTTACATTACTATCAAAAATACCGGATGTCAGTCCGCTTGTCAAAACGGTGATCATTTCCGCTTACGGGGACATGGAAAATATCCGGTCTGCCATGAATAAAGGAGCTTATGATTTTATATGTAAGCCGGTGAATTTCGAAGACCTTGAGACAACCATTCTGAAAACGATCCGGCAGGTGTTGCAGATAAAAGATACCGTCAGGGCAATTAAAGAGAATAATATCCTGCGGATGTATGTGGACGAAACGGTTTTAAAGTATATGAACCGGAAGGAGTTTGAAAAATCACTTATTCTGAGTGATACGGTGGAAGCCACCGTTGTATTTATAGATATTTGCCGGTTTACAACGATTACGGAAAATGAAAACCCTGATTTTGTGGTATCGTTGCTGAACAGATATTTTGACGTCATGGTGAAAGAAATTTTGGCTCAAAATGGATATATTGATAAATTCATCGGAGATGCGATCATGGCCGTATTTCGCGGGGATTTTCATCTGGACAGAGCCATGGATGCCTGTCTGGCGGTCAGGAAGCAGATCGAGGGACTTTCCAAAGTAAATGAAAATGCATTTTTTTCTCCGAAGGTTTCCATCGGCATTAACAGCGGGGAAATGATTTCCGGTAATATCGGATCTGAAAGTCTTCGGCGCTTTGATTTTACGGTAATCGGTGATGCGGTGAATCTGGCGCAGGCACTACAAACCGCAGCTGACGAGGGGCAAATTATCATTACCGAATCGTCTTATAAGAATGTGCAGGAATCTTTCAGTTGCAGAAAGGTGGGCGAAATAAATTTGAAGAATAAGAAAGATCCGGTGACGGTTTACGAAGTTTTGGGATAGAGTTAGCTATTTTTAACAGATGCGTGCAAATAATATTGACCCTGAACGGCAGCATTCTTTCATCAGTTTGATGATATGGGCGATCAGTCTGTCCAGATATTATCTGAAATGGGTGGTCATTATTCTTTTAGCCATGCTGGTGGAAGCAGTGATGAGTGTTGCTACGCCCTGGCCACTTAAAATCATTATTGATGATGTAGTTGCACATGGCACGCTCCCCCACTGGCTTCAGTGGTTACATGTTTTTGTCCCATTACAAAGTAAAGTAGCCATGGCCGCCGTTGTGGCCCTGGGATTTGTTCTCATCAACGCCATCGGATCACTGGCGGGCTTTATTAACAGCTATTATAATGAAAATGTTGCGCAACACATCGCCAATGATCTTCGCAGACGAATATATCATCACCTGCAGCACCTTTCTCTCTCTTACTACGACACACATCAGACTGGCAAACTTCTTAGTACGATTACTGCCGATGTTTCGACCATCCAGGATTTTGCTTCGTCCACTTTGTTAACCATTCTCGTGGATGCCATGACCATTTGCGGAATGCTCGTTCTGATGTTTTACCTGGATACCGGTTTTACTCTGGCAGCACTGGCCGTTACACCTTTTTTACTTCTGTTTGTCGCCCGATTTAAAAGGGTAATGAAGAAAGCTACCAGGGAGGTCAGGAAGGATCAGAGTAATATGCTGGTTGTTTTACAACAGGGTCTTGAATCTATACGGGCAGTAAATGCTTTCGGGCGGCATGATCTGGAAGAAGATAAACTGAAACAGGTCAGCAAGGAAACCATGGATGCCGCACTCAAGGCCAGGAGAGTAAAATCCGTACTTTCTCCCGTAGTAACGATTGTGGTTTCTCTCTGTATCGGTCTCGTGCTCTGGCGTGGAACGGACCTTATTTTTGCAAAAACGATGACGGTTGGAGCGTTGACCGTTTTTATCTGGTATATGAACAAATTTTTTAGTCCTGTACAGGATCTTGCCAAAATGACCAGTACCATAGCACAGGCCACGGTCGCGCTGGAAAGAATACAGTCAATCCTGGATACCAAACCACTCATTCTTTATTCAAAGGGCAGGGAACCCGGCAAACTGAACGGGGATATTGTTTTTGACAGGGTCTTTTTTTCTTATAATCCGAAATTCCCTGTTCTGAGTAACATAAATTTCGAAATAAAATGTGGCCAGCGGATAGGAATTGTCGGACCCACCGGCGGCGGCAAGTCAACGATCGTAAGCCTGATCGCACGATTTTATGATCCGACCGGAGGGCGGGTTCTCATTGATGGAACTGATATTACTGATTTCCGGCTGGACAGTTTACGCGGACAAATAGGATTTGTTTTACAGGATACGGCTCTTTTTTATGGATCTGTCAGAGAGAATATTGCTTATGGAAGACCGAATGCAACAGAGGAAGACATAATCAATGCTGCAAAACTTTCCAATGCACATGAATTTATTATGGATATGCCTTTTGGTTACGATACCATTGTAGGAGAAAGGGGTATTACGCTGTCAGGCGGCCAACGACAGCGGATCGGTATAGCCAGAGCCGTCGTGCGGAATTCACCGATTCTTATTTTGGATGAACCAACGGCCGCCCTGGACACGGAGTCTGAAAAAGAGGTCATGGAAGCTTTAGAAAACCTGATGCAGGGAAGAACGGTTATTATTATTGCACACCGCCTGTCCACAATTCGGGATGCGGACAAAATTATCGTTTTAAATAAAGGTATGATCATGGAAGAAGGCACCCATGATGAGTTGATGGCAAGAGGTAAAATGTATTCCGACCTGTGCAAGGTACAGGCATGGTCCGACCATTCCGTAATCCATACAGATATTTGATCCAATTAAAGGAAAAAGGAAATAATATAGGCAACCACTACGCTGGCAGTGCCATACATAAATATATTATATGAGGAACGTAACAGGCGAAACTTGCGACCCAGAATTTGTCCCTGCGCATAAATGTCCCGGATCAGGTTATCATAAAGGAAATCACTGTCATCCATCATTTGTTTCATACCATATTCAAAATCCACCAGGGGCATTTTGAAGAAATTTCCAAAAAATAACAGATCCACTTTTTTATTTTGAACATCTTCCATGGAAAATTTTCCCTTCATTATTCCCGGTCTGGTAGCCAGAACAGAATAAATGATAGTAAAGACGTTTACAAAAAGCAATAATACTGTTGGAATGAAGAGTTTAGGGATCAATACGAACTTTCCGATAATTAATCCAATGCCCAGGGAAATCAAAATGGAATTTACAGAAATCATAATGAAGGCCTTGTTGTCAGCCATTACACTTAAATTCAGATGATTTGAAGAGGAGTTCCTGAAAACGGTTTCCACTCCGCTGAGATGATGTTTCGACTTATATTTCCAGTCCGGTGGATGTATTACATGCTGGTGGTGCCTGTTCCCCCCCGGGTCGATTAAATTATTTTTCTGATGAGGACTTTCAAAATGCGTTTGCTTATTCAGATGCTTTACCCCGTGCAGGCTTGTAATTGCCTTCAGGTTTTCTTCCTTGGTTTTATTCAGGAGATCCTGGCAAAATGATGTTTGAAACTGATGGTTTTGAAGTAATGAAAGGGTCCTGGATCTCCATACAGCACCCTTGATTTTTTCGCTTGTCACGGCTTCTGCTTCCTTACGCCTGAGTTTATTATACTCGAAAAAATAAGGAGAGCCCAAATAAAAGGAAACTGCGTCACAAACTATTTTTTCATTCAGCGTAACAGGTTGCCGCAACCCTTTTGCTGCCAAAATACAATTTTTAATCTCCTCCTTTTCAGCATCGTTCATTTCCAGGCTATCCAACAGGCTATCAGAAGGGCTTGTCGTTTTCATTTCGCCGTTTTCCGAAGAAATTTGTTCGAGGTCGTATAACCAGAGGGCTGCACAAACGATAAAATAATTTTTATCATCCAGCTTAAAGTGGTCGTTCATCCTTTTTACAGACTCAAGTAAACGGCCGGTATGTGCCAGGTTGTGGTAAAATAGCCTGTCATCGGCTTTGTCCACGTATAGCTGCATAGCCCGGGCAGATAATTTAGTTAAGGATTCAGGATAAGACATATGTCAGATTTCTGTATTAAGCGGTGTCAGTACATTTAATACAAAAGTGATTTTCAATTATTTGACAGCCGATCGGGAATAATTAGAAATGTAGGATATTTCTGTTTCTTTTCCAATACCTGGGATATTTGGTGTAACTTAATTATGAGATTTCCCTTTTTATTTCTTTCACGATAACCTTTATTCCTAACCTACAATCCCAAAAAATGAAGCCTTTTTTATTTGCAATCTGGCTGTTCTGCACAACCGCCATTCAAATTGCAAATGGTCAGTCTTCGACCATAGACAGATATGCTTTTTTTAAAGATACTTCATTGCTCAATGCAACCCTGGTGGTGAATTTGACAAAAATTCTAAACCACAATAATAAAAAAGGATTTGACATGACCGGCACTTTCATTACCACACTGCCGGACGGAACGAAAGTGAATGACCAGATTCTGGTGGAAAAAAGGGGTCATATGAGAAGTGATTTTTGTTATGTTCCCCCCGTAAAACTCATTTTCAATTATAAGGATTCTGCAAAATTGTATTACCTGAAATCTATGAAACTGGTCAGCGAATGCAAAGTGTCGCAGGACCATGAGCAGTATTTATTTAAAGAATATCTGTGCTATAAGATATACAATTTATTATGCACTAAAAGTTTCCAGGTAAGATTGCTGAATATAAAATGGGAAGACACGGTCGGCAAAAAGAAAACCATTAATGCATATGGATTTCTGCTTGAAGACCTGAAGGATCTTGCTGCCCGTAATAAATGTTCCGAATGGAAAAGAAACAAGCTTACCACTGAGCAAACAGACAGGCGTCAGATGACCATGGTTGCCATTTTCGAATATATGATTGGAAATACTGACTGGGCGGTAACGGTGGAGCACAACACCAGGCTGATTCTGTCCAGAGATGATACCTTATCAAAACCATATGTCGTGCCATATGATTTTGATTATTCCGGGCTTGTAAATACATACTATTCGATTCCGGATGAGAAACTTGAGATTGAATCGGTGACAGAACGGGTATACCGTGGTTTTCCCCGTTCGATGCCTGAGTTGCAAACTGTACTGGATACATTCAGGAGTCAGAAGAAAAACATCTATGATCTGATCAACAATTTCAACTACCTCACTCCGAAAAGCAAAAAAGAGATGATCGCCTACCTGTCGGGTTTCTATGATATGATTGAAAACCCGAAGCTGGTAAAGTCTAATTTTATCGACAGGGCAAGATTGGAATAATCATTCCGCCGATCCATCGTGATCTTGCCGTCTGCTGAAAGCACTGAAAAATCATCCCTGTTATGAAATGAGAACCGCCGACGAGATTAAAAAAATCATACTTGACAAGGCAAAAACCGATAACAGGATCAGGGCCGTTCTTTTGAATGGTTCCAGGGCTGATCAGAAACGACCACCGGATGTTCTCCAGGATTTTGATATCGTATATATCGTTCATCAGATGGATTCTTTCATCGCTGACCATGACTGGACTTCCATTTTTGGAGAGAAACTTATTTGGCAGATGCCTGACGAAATGGAGCTCTTCAGCCAGAAGGAGAAATTATCTGATTCCTTTCATTATTTAATGCTTTATAAAGATGGACATCGGATCGACCTGACCCTGTTTCCCATGGAGCAGTTTGAAACCCGGTTTACCCCTGATAGTCTGACCGTCGTCTGGCTTGACAAGGACAGGTTATTTGAAAACATTGAACCGGCAACCGATAGAGACTACCGGGTACAAAGGCCCACTGAGAAAGAGTTCAGAGATGCCTGTAATGAATTCTGGTGGGTTTCTACCTATATAGCCAAGGGCCTGGTGAGACAGGAAATTTCCTATGCCAAAGCAATGATGGAGGGCCCTGTCAGGAAAATGTTTTTAAAAATGACAGAATGGTATATCGGCACAAAAACTGACTTCTCCGTTTCTCCTGGTCTGCATGGTAAATATGTAAGACAATATTTATCAGATGATGAATATACCAGTTGGTTAAAAACTTACCCGGATGCGAAAAGTAAAAATATTTGGAATGCACTCTTCCTGATGACAGGAATATTTAAAACATTCAATCGTCATATTGCAGAAAAATTACATTTCAGTTACAATGCCAGTGAACAGGACAATGTGATTTCCTATTTGCAGGAGCAGCACGAAAAAGCCGAAGGAATTATCATTCTCAAAGGAAAATCGATTGCACTTATACCGGTTGAAGAAAAATATCTGGATGAGCTGTTATCATTTTCTGCTAACCCGGTGATCTGGGAACATTTACCGAAGGAAATTTTCAGCCCGGAAGAATTATTGCAATGGTATCAGCAAACCAGGGAAGATGAAGCGACGGGTAAAGCGATTCCCTTCCTGATTCAGGATATTCAAACCCTGGAAATTATGGGCAGTACCAGGATTCTTGATTTGGACACTGCTAACCGGAAAGCTGAAATTGGATGGACTTGGATCAATCCAAAATATTTCGGTACTAAAATAAATACGGAGGCGAAACTGCTGTTGCTGAATTATGCATTTACAGTACTCCGGTTAAACCGTATTCAGTTCCGGGCCGACGAAAGAAATATACGTTCCCGGCGGGCAATCTTAAAACTCGGGGCAACTTTTGAAGCCGTATTGCGAAATTTTAAACAAAGAAGGGATGGATCTGTGGGTAATGCTTTTCTATACAGTATTCTCTCTTCGGAATGGGAACTGATTGAAAAAAGGCTCAGGGAACAGCTGGAATGATTATTTATTTAATTCTTCCACAAGATTTGCCAGAACGGATTCTGTGATCACGTCATACCGGTGATCTTTAAAATACTTATTTATGGCGTGAATTTGCGAAGCAAATGTTTTCTTGATCGATTTTCTGGTCAACTCGAAAATTGCCCATTCTTCCTTTCTTTCATCCACCATATAATATGTTTCGATATCCTGGTATTCATCATAATCCTTTCCATCGGTAATATATCCGTTTGTCTTTTGATTTGCGTTGATGAAAATATTTTTAAATAATTTATAGCAGGAATATTTTGATCCCTTATTGATGACCTGAAAAAATTCATTTGAGCTTATCAAAGGTACCCGCATGAAAATATATCCTCCCTTGTCCAATTTAAGACAGAAGGAGTTGACCAGTTCCCTGTCCACTGCGATGGGTGATTCTTTGTCTTTTTTTAATAAAAGATTACCGGTTACTTTATCATAGTTATACAGAAACTCTTTTTTATTGACTATTCCGTAAGACCGGGTAACCACCAGGCCGGGCACGTATAAAGGAATCAGGAAGGGGGAACCATGGGTTACTTCCTTATGGTAAACGGAGGGCAGGAATTTGTCATAACTGCTGTTGTCCTGTTCATATACTCCCGGGTTGGCCAGAATCGGTATAACCAGCCGGTGCTCTTCACCCAAATGAGAGATGTTATTTTTTTCAAACTCTGATATATTCAATACCAGGGTATCTGCAGAAACATAGTCCACCATTAATCTGAAAAGAAATGAATCCAGGCTTACGGCAACTCGTTTCGATGTATCATTGTTTATTTGAGCGACAGAGCTTCCGGATAAAAACAGGATAATAGAAATCGAAAGGAGAAATTTAGATTTCATAAGCAAGCAGTTACTTAAAGTTAATTAATTTGCCTGGTTTGATCATATTTTTAATATCAAAAACAAAGCCATGAAATGCTTGCTCTTTGGCCTTTTACTATGCTGTTTTACTGCAGTTGCACAGGTAAATATCATACCGCAGCCTGTGTCGGTTAAATTATCCGGGACGAATGGGAAATTTACTTTGCGACCGGATACCCAAATCATAGTGGAGGGAAGTGGCCTCGAAAATTCAATAAATTTCTTTAACAGTTATTTGAAAGCATATTATGGTTTTGCATTGGAAACCGCTTCTGTGCCGAAGGGGAATAATAATCTGACGTTGAATTTTGAAAGAATGGATGATTCGATCCCGGGCGCCTACTATTTATCCGTGGATAAAAAGGGGATCTATATTGCCGGGGATAATGAAACGGGGGTTTTCTATGCTATTCAATCACTGATTCAATTGCTTCCGATGGCCGCCGGCGGAAAACAACTTTCCATTCCCTATGTTGAAATCAGTGACAGACCCCGGTTTGCTTATCGCGGGCTGATGCTGGATGTAGGCCGTCATATGATGCCGGTTCCTTTTATAAAAAAATTCATTGATTATCTCGCGATGCATAAAATGAATGAATTCCACTGGCATTTAACCGAAGATCAGGGCTGGCGCATTGAGATTAAAAAATATCCCCGTCTTACGGAAGTAGGCGCCTGGCGTGACGGAACAGTAATAGGTAAAAGGCCATGGAAGGGGAACGACAATATCCGCTATGGTGGTTTTTATACCCAGGACCAGGTCAGGGAGATAGTAGCCTATGCATCCAAGAGATATATTACAGTCATTCCCGAAATAGAAATGCCCGGCCATGGCAGTGCAGCCATTGCCGCCTATCCCTGGCTCAGCTGTTTTCCGAATGAGAAAACAAATATCCCCGACAGCCTGCTCTCGGAAGAAGGGAGAAAAACAAACGGTAAATTGGTTTATGAAAAATGGGGAGTGGCGGAAGATGTATTCTGCGCAGGAAATGACAGCGTCTTCGAATTTCTTCAGAACGTAATCGATGAAATCATTCCCCTGTTCCCTTCACAATATATTCATGTGGGTGGTGACGAATGTCCGAAAACAAATTGGAAAAGATGTCCGCAATGCCAAAAAAGGATCCGGGATCTTGGCCTGAAAGATGAGCACGAGTTACAAAGTTATTTTATTCAGAGAATGGAAAAATATATAAACAGTAAAGGAAAAACGCTGATCGGATGGGATGAGATTCTGGAAGGCGGGCTCGCACCGAACGCCGTCGTAATGAGCTGGCGGGGAGAAAAAGGAGGTATTGAGGCGGCAAAACAAAAACATACAGTCATTATGACTCCGACCACATATGTTTACCTTGATTATTCACAAGCGAAACATGAGGATTCTCTCGTTATCGGCGGATACCTGCCCCTGGAAAAGGTATACCAATATGAACCCATCCCGCCCGTATTATCGGCTGATGATGGCCGGTATATCCTCGGTGCTCAGGCCAATATCTGGACTGAATACATGACCAGCCCGTCGAAAGTAGAGTATATGATATTCCCGAGAGTAGATGCACTTAGTGAAGTGCTGTGGAGTCCAAAGTCGGCTAAAAACTGGATGGATTTCAAAAAGAGATTGCCTTACCAGTTTGAACGGTACAATCTTTGGGCGACCCATTATTTTAGTGATTCGTCTGAGTACGATACACGATGAGAAAATAAAAACAGAAAGGATCCTTCTTAAGATTCCAGTTTTGATTTTTCTTTAAAAAGGGTAAATGAGTATTTTTTACCCGTCGTCGCTGCAGCCAGTGAGACAAGGGTAGTTGTATCGACCAGACTTTTATTGCTGTTTGTATTAAAAACAAAAGTTGAGTCTGATCCGCCGGCCGCATTCTTTCTGGTTTCAGGAACAGGATTGAAGGAGTTTTTTTTCATCTCCCTGGAAAGAACCGCATAATCTTTTTCATTGGCTCCCTGCAGGCGGATGGATGTAATGAATTTTGGCATATGAAAGGTTTTAAATGATAACTAGGGGGTACAAATGTAGCGAGTAGTTATTATCATAAAATGAACGGAATGCGAATTTTTCGTGAAGATGGTGGCCGGATCGCGCGAATTAGGGTTATTTTGGCAGTGCGAAGTAAAATCCTGTCATGAAAAAGATGTTTTTCGTTCTGATAATCTCAGTTCCCGCCATAGGAGGATTTGCGCAGGTATCCGTAAAAAATCTTCGCCTGGAGAACCGGATCAATCCGGTCGGTATGGATGTTCCAACACCAAGATTCAGCTGGCAGCTGATTTCCGGCAACAAAAACGGGATGCAAACGGCGTATGAGATTCGCGTGACGAATAAGTCCGGAAAATCGGTTGTCTGGAACAGTGGTAAACAGGCAACGGATCAATCCTTGTATGTCCCGTATTCCGGCCGGCCATTGCAATCGGCCGCAACATATTATTGGCAGGTAAGAGTTTGGGACAATAAAGGAAATACTTCTGACTGGAGCGACCGGGCATTCTGGGAAATGGGATTACTGCAGAAAGAAGACTGGAAAGCAAAATGGATAGAATCCGGATCTCCTGCCGATAGTGTAAACGGACCGGCCCTTTTATTCAGGAAACCTTTTCTGATTAAAAAGAAAATAATGTCAGCCACTGCATTTATTACGGCGCACGGAATGTATGAGGCTTCGCTGAATGGGAGGAAAATCGGGGATGCGTTCCTAACGCCCGGCTGGACAAGTTATAATAAGCGGCTTCAATACCAGGCTTACGATATCACAGATCTGATTGCAATGGGTGAAAACGTGATTGGAATGAATGTAGGCAGCGGATGGTACAGAACCCCGCTCGCATGGAATGATAATAAGAATCTGTATGGGAAAAAACTGGGTTTGCTTCTTCAGGTAAATATTACTTATCCGGACGGCAGTCAGGAAACAGTCATATCTGATAACAGCTGGAAAACAACCGACAAGGGCCCGATCCGGTTTTCGGAAATTTATAATGGGGAAATTTTGGATGCACGCCAGGAACTACCTGGCTGGAATAACGCGGGTTTTGATGATCAGTCCTGGCAACCGGTTGCGGAAAAGGATTATTCAAAATTAAACCTGATTGGTACTTATAATGAACCCGTTTTAAAACATGAATCATTTCAACCCGTAAGAATTTTTAAAACGGCAAAAGGTGAACAGATTATAGACTTCGGTCAAAATATGGTGGGATGGGTCCGGTTCCGGGTTCAGGGTAAGGCAGGCGACGAAATGATCGTCGAACATGCGGAGGTTTTGGATAAGAACGGAAACTTTTACACTGAAAATTTACGTGCCGCTAAAGCCACCGATACTTACATATTTAGTGGAAAAGGCGAAGAATTTTTTGAACCTCACTTTACTTTTCATGGGTTTCGGTATTTGAGGGTGAAAGGATTTCCGGGTGAAATGAAAACGGAAAATATTACCGCTGTTGCGCTCTATTCCGGCATGAGACCATCCGGACAATTTAAATGTTCGAATCCCATGCTAAACCAGTTACAGCATAATATTCAATGGGGACAAAGAGGTAATTTTCTGGACGTACCCACGGATTGCCCGCAACGGGACGAAAGGCTGGGTTGGACAGGTGATGCACAGGCTTTTTCGAGAACGGCCAGTTTCAATATGGATGTACATAATTTTTTCTCCAAATGGATGAAGGATGTCGCCGCTGATCAATCCGAAGACGGAAAAGTTCCTTTCGTGGTTCCGAATGTGTTGGGTCCGGAGTCTGGCGGTTCAGCCGGTTGGTCGGACGTATCAACGATTATTCCATGGAATATGTGGCTTGCTTACGGAGATCCGAAAATACTGGAAGACCAATATCAGAGCATGAAGGGTTGGGTTGGTTTTATGCAAAACCACAGCAGGGATTATTTATGGAACACCGGCTTTCATTTTGGGGACTGGCTGTTTTATCGACCTGCGGATGATAATGACGGACGTTCTGCTGTTACAGATAAATATTTAATTGCCCAATGCTTTTTTGCCCATTCTACACAGCTTCTTATAAACGCAGCAAGAGTTTTAAATAAACAAAACGACATACAAAAATATTCAGAACTGCTGCATCAGGTTAAGGATGCATTTCTAAAGGAATATACGACATCTTCCGGTCGTCTGGTATCCGGCACCCAAACAGCTTATGTGCTGGCACTTCAATTTGATATGTTACCGGATTCATTAAGGGCGCAGGCTGCAAAGCGCCTGGTGAATAATATTCAGGACTACAACAATCATCTGACAACAGGATTTCTCGGAACACCCTATCTATGCGAGGTACTGACACGTTATGGGTATGATACTGTAGCGTATAAACTGTTGTTACAGGAAACCTATCCTTCCTGGTTATACCCGGTTAAAATGGGCGCTACTACCATTTGGGAAAGATGGGACGGACAAAAGCCCGACAGTAGTTTTCAAACGCCCGGAATGAATTCATTCAATCACTATGCTTATGGTGCGATCGGGGACTGGATGTACCGGAATATTGCCGGGCTCGATACATATGAAGACGGAGCAGGGTACAAAAAAATCAGGATCCTGCCGCATATTGGCGGAAATCTGAATTATGCCAGTGCCGAATTGGAAACAGGCTATGGTAAATTAAGTGTGAACTGGAAAGTGAATAACGGAAACTTCTCGATGGATGTTGAAATTCCTTCCAATACCACAGCTGCCATCTTTATTCCGGTGTCAACTCCTGCCACCATTTCAGAAAATGGAAAACCCTTATCAGATGAAAAAGAAATTATAGTAAAAGGGAAGGAGGGAAACTACATTGAATTACAAACTGGTTCAGGTATCTATCATTTCTCGACCGCAGCTGCAAAATAAATCTCAGGAAAAGACGCCTGAAACGACCACGGTTTTTAATACGCCTGCCGTTTGATCCAGCCTGCGAATTCGACCTTTAGATCCAGCCTGTGAATTCGATCTTTAGATCCAGCCTGTGAATTCGATCTTTGATCCAATCTACGAATTCGGATGCTGGCTTGTCTTCCAGTATTCAAAAATGATCCTTAGCTGATCCTTTATATCTTTCATATTTTGGCCCTTCAGGAAAAATCCCTGGACGGTTAAATGCAAATATGCCTCATTGACATATTTTTTTTCAGCAGAAGTACTGTAAAATACAAATGGAATGGATTTCTTTTTCAGTCTCTCGTTTTGATCCAATTTGTTTTTGAATTCAAGACCGCTCATACCTGGCAAATTCACATCACTGATGATGATGAATGGCTGCTCTTCATTATTATCTAAAAAATGATAAGCATCCGCAGGATTTATAAATGAAATCAATCGATTGGGAATATCGAGATCCGTCAAAACCTGGCTAAATATTACTGCATCATCCTCGTCGTCTTCTACCAGTACAATCGGGCCTGTAATCATTATCGCGTATTTATTCTATTGAAGATATAACATATTCATTTCTGTTATATGCCCTTTAAAAGGTGAAAACCCCACAGGCGGCAAATATAAAAAAATATTTGCGTAAGTAAATACTTACATATATATTTGTAAGCAATTACTTACATATAAATTATGAGACGAGATGTATTCCAGGCCATTGCAGATCCCAACAGAAGGGCCATATTGGGGCGATTGTCCGGCAGTCCGTTAAATTTGAACCAGGTGGCAGAGCATTTTAATATCAGCCGGTCCGCAGTTTCTCAGCACATGAAAATATTGACGGAATGCGGATTGGTTGTGATTAAACAAAATGGAAGAGAACGTTTTTGTGAAGCGAAGTTTGAAAAGCTGGATGAAGTAACCACCTGGATCGGTCAATACCGGAATTTCTGGGTGGGTAAATTCGATGCCATGGAAATGGCATTACAAAAGATGAAATCTAAAAATAAAAAACATGGAACTAAAAAATGAAGTCCTGGAAAATCAGGACCTTGTCATCACACGCGTCTTTGATGCGCCCCGCAAACTGGTTTTTAAAATGTGGACCGACAGCAAATTGGTTGCGACCTGGCGGGGTCCCGGGGGATTTACAAATCCTGTTTGTAAGCTGGACTCCAAAGTAAATGGCGCAATCCGTATTGTAATGCAGGGACCTGATGGAACGCGCTATCCGGTCAGCGGGCTCTTCCGGGAAATAAAGGAACCGGAAAGGCTGGTTTTTATTACCCGCAAGGAAGACGCAGAAGGCAATATGGAACTGGAAATAGAAAACACTGTCAGCTTTCTTGAAGAAGGTGAAAAAACGAGGATATTATTTAAGGCCGTTATTTTGAAAACAACACCTGAAGGAACTGAAGCCTGCAGGGGAATGAGCATGGGCTGGAATCAGAGTCTGGACCGCCTGGCAGAGAGTCTTTATAGATTTTCAGATTAAATGTTTTGCATCATGTTTACAGCCATTTCAAAGGACGGAACAACGGTTGCCTATGAAAAAAAGGGCCAGGGATTTCCTGTTATATTAATTGACGGGGCGCTTTGCAGCAGGGATATGGGTCCCATGCCCGGATTGTCTGAATTATTGAGCCCGGAATGTATGGTCATCCATTATGACCTTCGTGGCCGAAACGACAGTGGTGATACCGCGCCGTATTCAGTGGAAAAGGAAATTGAGGATATCGACGCGTTAATCAAAACAGCAGGCGGAGAGGCAGATTTATTTGGAATTTCCTCAGGCGCCGTGCTTGCCATGACAGCTGTTTCCCGGGGACTCGCGGTCAGGAAACTGGCAATATATGAACCTCCTTTTTCAGTTGATAAGAACGCTCACATTACGCCCGCCGATTCTGAGGCAAAATTGAAAAAATTGATCTCAAATAACGACCGTTCAGGTGCCGTGAAATTTTTCATGAAAGATATGGTCGGACTTCCTGCAATTTTTGCCTATGTCATGAGAATACTTCCGGTTTGGTCCAAGCTTAAAAGAGTTGCGCATACATTGCCTTATGATGCAGCCGTGATGGGAGATTTCACGCTGCCCAGGGATATGATCAGTTCAATCAAAATTCCAACACTCGTGGCCGGCGGTGAAAAAAGTCCGGGCGGTCTGAAAAGCGCTGTTCGTGCTGTAGCCGGAATAATACCGAATCACAAATTTGAAGAACTGAAAGGTCAGACACATAATGTATCTCCCAAAGTGCTGGCACCTGTGTTGATTGAATTTTTTAAAAGCTGATATTGATCTTTCGTGAAATGGCTTTTTAAGGCTTTACGCGTTACGCGTTATGCTTTTAGCTTTTAACACCTGTAGCAAACCGCATTGATGTTCATACCCGCACCGACGGACGCGAACAGAATGATATCACCGGTTGATAAGGTATGCTCCGGAAACCGGTGTTTTCGTACCAGGTCAAGTAAGGTCGGGATGGTTGCCACTGAGCTATTGCCGAGCCAGCTGATGCTCATCGGCGTTATGTTAAGAGGTGGATGGTCGATTCCGTAAAGAAGGTATAATTTCTTGATGATGGCATCATCCATTTTTTCATTCGCCTGGTGGATGAATATTTTGCTGATATCACGGATGGATATCCCGGATTTATCAATGCAGGCTTTCATAGCTGTGGGCACATGCTTTAAAGCATATTCATAAACCTTTTTGCCCTTCATTTTCAGATAACGGATGCGCGGGTTGCTGTCCGGGAAAAAAGATTTGCCCATATTGATATAATCGAATTCTTCCACGCTATGCGTCTGTGCAGTAAACGCCAGCATACCGGATGAATGATTATCACCTTCCTTTTTTTCCAGCACAACGGCCCCGGCACCATCACTGAAAATCATGCTGTCACGGTCAAACATGTCAATCACCCGGCTCAAAGTTTCCGTACCGACGATCAAAGCCTTATTCGCCATACCGGATTTAAAAAAGGCATCTGCCTGAATCAGGCCCTGCAGCCATCCGGGACATCCGAATAAAATATCGTACGCTATACAATCCGGGTTTCGGATACCCAATGCATGTTTTAATTGACTGGCGAGGGAAGGAACAGCAGCGGTTTGAACGGTATCCTTAATTACGTTTCCGAAATTATGTGCAACAATGAGTTGATCCAATGTTTCGGGATCCACCCCGGCGTCTTCGATTGCTTTTTTTGCTGCTTCATAGCCAATATTGGAGGCATTCAGGTCGTCTGTTGTATATCGTCTTTCTTCGATGCCTGTAATCTTTTTAAACTTATTGACGACTTCCGAAGGATCAACCGGCAAGGGTATCCCGTCCGCCGTAAAAAATTCATGCTCTGCAAAATCCTGATTGGTTTGTACAAAAGGAGGAATATAGGATCCAGAACCTGTAATAACAGAATGAATCATGCTGAAGTAAAATTATTTGAAGGGAATAAATCCGCTATTAGATATATCCCACGATCCTGACACCCTTAAATTTAAGTTGTATTGCAATAAAAATAAAATCTTCATTTAGAAATCGCGACGCCTACAAAGGAATCCGCTGTTCCATAATATAGGAACCATTTTCCCTTAAAATAAACCAGGCCCTCAGCAAAGGTAGTTCCTGCTGCATACTGGCCACTGATTTCATATGGTAGCGTGGGTTTTAAAAAAGGGCCGTCTGAACGTATGAGAATGGTTTGCAAATCTTTTGGGTCGAAAAAAACTCTTCCGGTTGAATAGGTTCCCCGGGGCAATGAAGGGTCAGCGTCTTTTGGATTATTTGCATTTTTCCCATTATAAATCAGCATAACGCCACGGTCGGTTATCAATGCCGGTGGACCACATTCATCCAGGTCACTGTCAAAATAATTTGGCCTGGTTTCCATTGACTTTTTCAGAAAACCGGCCTTATCCAGGACCGGGTACCAGTCGAACAGGTTTTCGGACCAGGCCAGGTTTACAAAATGTTCTCCCCAATACATCCAGTATTTACCTGCAATTTTCGCCAGCACGATTTTATTATCTACCATTTTTGTGATCATGGAAGCTGACTTGCTGGCCGTGTCCAAAAACCTGTGGTTATGCGCTTTGGCAAAAGCTGGCCCTTTTTTCTCCCAATGAAAAAGATCTTTTGAAAACGCAATCGACAAACGGGGTATTTTATAATTCCAGGAAGTATAAGCCAGTACATATAGTCCCTCTTCCGTCTGAACGATGCGGGGATCTTCACAGCCTCCGGGATAATCATATTGCTGAAAACTATCTTTTGCAGGGTAAAGAACGGGTTCCCCGAAAGAAGAGAAATGGATACCGTCCAGACTGGCAGAGATACCGATGCGTGAAGTACGTCCACCCAGTATCGCAGCCGGATTATCCTCACAACGTGATAAAACATATATCGTATCATTCCGCACGATGGCTGCAGGGTTGAATACATCCGCTTTTTTCCAATACACGGTTTCGTTTTTCAGGGAATCGAAAAAAACAGCCGTTGAATCATGACTCAAAACCGGTTCAGTCACCGGTTTATAAAATGAGGAAAGAGAATCAAATACATTCGGTTTTTCTTTGCACGCCACAAAAAAAATAAGCAAAGCCAGATAAATCGTTTTTTTCATTTTGGCAGATTGGTGCTGGATAAATTGAGCTTATACCCGTCATGCTAACCAATTACCTTTGTTACAAAATGAACCAGTCAGCATGGTAAGGATGGGTGAATATAATCTGCTTAAAGTTATTAAAGTAAAGGATATGGGGGTTTTCATGGATAATGGGGAAGAAGGTATCCTGATGCCCAAACGATTTGTTCCTCCCGGAACCCGGATAGGCGATCAATTGAATGTGTTTTTGTACCACGACGGAGAAGGCAGGCCTATTGCTACTACTCAAAAACCCCTGGGTGTATTGGGCGATATCGTAAAACTCAGGGCTGTCAGTATCACACCGCAGGGTGCATTTCTGGACTGGGGACTGATGAAAGACCTTTTTATTCCGAAATCCGCCATGGTTAGTTTTATGCGACCCATGGGAGAGTACCTGGTCAAGATTGTGATGGATGAACAAACGGGCAGGATAGCTGCAACGGAAAAACTGGAAAGGTTCCTGTCGAATGAAACCCTGACAGTCTCTGAGAAGGAAGAAGTAGATCTCCTGGTTTATCGGCAAACGGAAATTGGCTATGAAATGGTGATCAATAACCGTCATAAGGGGATACTGCATGCAAATGAGATATATCGGCCGATAGAAATCGGGGACCGGTTTCAGGGTTTTATAAAAAAAATTCTGCCGGAAAACAAAATAGATGTGGCAGCAGGGAAACCTGGATATCAGCGCGTAGAAAATGAATCTGAAAAAATTTTGAGGTTGCTAGCTGAAAACAACGGATATCTTCCATATTACGACAAGTCCTCGCCGGAAGAAATTTATGAGTTCTTCCATATCAGCAAAAAGACGTTTAAAATGACGACGGGCAATTTGTATAAGCAAAAGAAGATTCTGTTTACTGAAACAGGCATTAAATTGACTTAGTGTGGTGAATATGAAAAGGGTGGAAAATGGGGAAAAGTGGAAGTTGAGAAAGGGAATGATAGTGTGTAAAAACACATTACTACACTATCATTTCCTTTCTTCATTTTGAATTCTCACATTTCTCACTCTTCTCATATTCACCACACTACAGAGTTAGGCTTTAGGCTTGGTAGATTGTTTGGTTTAAGAAATCATTTCTGAATTTTCCTTTTGGATCATAGGTCGCTGCCAGTTTTTTAAAATCCGTAAGTTTTTCATAGCGGGATTCCAACATGGCTGCAGACATGGTGAACAGTTTGCCCCAGTGAGGTCTTGCATTGAAAGGAGCGAGTTCTTTTTCTATAAGGGGTAATAGATTTTTTACCTCATCCCATTCCTGTTTCCAGGTAAAATGTATGGTTACTGAATCCTGGTTTCTACACGGGCTTAGCCAGAGATTGTCCGCCGCGATGGTTCGGATTTCTGTAATAAATAAATGCGGCCCGATCTGTTTGCCCATTTTTTGAATGGCAAGGATTGCTTCGACGGCATTTTTTTGCGGTATAAAATATTCTGATTGTAATTCCTTGCCACTGCTTGGTGTGAAGCCCATTTTGAAATGGGGAAGTCTTTCGTACCAGGGTCCGGGCTTACCCATTTGTTCAGTACAGTTTTCAGCCGATAGTTCAATAATGGGATGAAGGTCCTTAGTGGCCGCCTTGGCGCCATAAAATTCCGACATGCCGCGATAGGCTATGTCAGGATGCACTTTATCTTTTATCCAGACCTCATTAATGGAATCCGTTTGCCAGTCAGTGAACAAACTAACACTGTAACCGGCAGAAACGATTTCCAAAAAATGATCTTTCAATTGATCCAGTGGAAGCTTTACAAAAACCTGCTGCCGCATAGTATATGCAGGCTCTATGGACAGCGTCAACCGGGTAATAAATCCCAGAGCACCCAGACCGACAACCGCTCCATTAAAAAGATCTCCGTCTTTTTCTCTGGACAGTTTTATAACAGAACCGTCTGCAGCAATAATTTCCAATGCGCGAACCTGCGTGGACAGATTACCATTCTTCACGCCTGATCCATGAGTTGCAGTAGTGATACTGCCGGCGACAGAGATATGTGGAAGGGATGCCAGATTATGCAGTGCAAATCCTTTTTTATCCAGGTAGGGAGCCAGTTCACCATATTTTATCCCGCCTTCCACGGTCACTGTATTATTAACTGTATCCAGTGACAGAATATTATTCAGACTATTGGATGAAATCAGATTGTATTTACTATCTGCAATGGAATTGAAACAATGCCTTGTACCCAACCCGCGAAGTTTGTCAGATTTTTTTATGAGCGACTGAACTTCTGAAACTGTTTTGGGATAAAAAACATTGCTGGTGCTGAACGTCAGGTTTCCAGCCCAGTTCAGCAGTCTTGCCTGCTGGGCGAAATCAGAAAGTGGAGAAAGCAATGGAGCAGCAGCGAATGCGGAACTCAATTTGATAAACGTTTTTCTATGCATGATGAACATATATCGATTTTTCAAAACAGACGCCTGCATATCAGGGATCAGGGTGCAGGATGCACTTCCACACGCCAGTCATTTCCGCTTGCCACAGAATATGTCTTTGCAAAATCATCCTGATTAAGTGCAAAAGACAGTTGTAGCAAACTGTTCAAATAGGCAAGTGGTTTCCCTTTATCCACCGCACCAAAGGTCTGGGAATAAGGCATATCCCCGGAATAAACTTTATCCTTCCCGTGAAAAATATCAACATGCAATTGATCTCCGTATTTTATATTAAGCTGGTTGAATAGCGGCCCTCCGATATTCGTCCATATATTTCCATACTGTACATCCAGGATCGAAATGGTTCCTTTCAATGTATTTCCTTCTTTCACAGCCTGCTGATAGGAAATTTGGACTACTTCATTTGGAAGCTTCATTCCAACCTGCTCATATGTGATAACTCCGGCAGCCAGTCTGGCGGCCGTGTAGGCGTATACATCGCGTCCATGAAATGTATATGATTCCTGTGAATTCTTTCGTCGGTTCAACACTTCATCTATTTGTCGCACTTCTGCAATGCCCTGGGAGGAAGCGATCAGCGTTAAAGTGCCATTATCCGGTGTAACGATATATTGTCCTGTTTTTGTTTTGAGTACAACTGATTTGCGGGTGGTTCCCACTCCGGGATCCACAACCGATACGAATACCGTGCCGGTGGGCCAGTAGGGTACTGTCTGCTCCAGCCGGTAAGCGGCTTCCCATATATTATAGGCTGGTATATCATGCGTAAGGTCAAATAATTTCAGATCGGCTGAAACGCCCATGGCCACTCCTTTCATGGCTGATACGGCTCCGTCTTTCAGTCCGAAATCAGATTGAAATACGACAATTTTAATTTGTCCGGAAACAAATGAACAAATCAAAAATAACATGAGAGATGTTGAAAGGATCTTACGCATGGGGAAGTATTTTCAATCCAATTTACGGTAAGAAACTTGCATTTGCCTTCGGCAGAAAGAATCCTGAAAACTTTGTAAGTATAGATTTAGTTCCGCACTTCTCCCGAATATTGTGTGGCTGCAACGATATATCCGGTTTTGGGATTTTGTAAAAACGCAATTACGGTATAATCGGATGGTTGCAGGCCTGCGGGAATATTTAAAAATGTTGTATTCGAACCGTTGTTAACAGGTAAAGACTGGAAATCCCTGACCGTAAAATAATGGTTTAATGTCTGACCCTTATTTTCTCCCCTTTGAATATAGTCCTTTGTAAAATTTTGTGCAAGTGCCAGGTTGATGATTAGTTCCGGATTGGGATTCGTTGTCCATGACACGGCTAGCTGATTTTTATTTTTGGGTTGAACTTTTATTTGCAGTTCAGTATTCGGAATTTCTTTCAGATCTGTTTCGATGGTTGCTTTTAACCTGGTTTCATCACTACCGACAAATTGAACCTTGCCATTTACAACTATCTGCGGGGTGTATATGCTGCTTAAATGAAATAAGTTTCCATAATTCTGCTGACGGCTGGAATATGCTGCATTCGAAAAGACATCTTTCCATCCGAGGTAATTCCAATAGTCAACATGATAACTTAAAACATACACGTTTTTCTTCCATCCGTTTAATCTGCCGACCGCCTCATCGGCCGGAGGGCAACTGGAACAACCTTCAGAGGTAAATAACTCCACCAGAACAAAGCCTTCGCGATCCGGAATGTATTTATAGGTGTTGTTCTGTGTTTTATATGAAGAAAAAAGAATTTGAAATATAAGGATGCTGATCAAAGCAGTATTTTCTTTCATGGAGCGAAACATATATTCTTAGCCGTTTTTGTCATTGTAAAATATACAAGAAAAATCCTTCTGTTTGTCAGTTTTATGACACACAGAAGGATCTTTCGGAAAGTTCAACCAGAATTACATGAAAAACTGTTCGGAGATGATTTTGCCATCTTTCACATGGTAGACACAAAGCTCAGTCATATCTGAACGCTTCTTGTCCTTCATAGTCATGTCCATGCGCATGGTAACAGCAAAAGTATTTCCGGCTACCATCGGTTCGGAAACTTCAATCTCATGAACTTCAGAAACCATGCCTTCCCATTTTTTCCCTTTTTCAATGATGGCATCCAATCCATGAGATTCCTTTTCAAAACCTCCGGAAGCCTCCGGTTCAATACTCACCGCATCCTTCGCATATAATTCTCTGTGTGCTCCTTCCCAATCCCCCTTATCGCAAAGTTTTTTAAGTCTCTTGGCGATCTCTTTCGTTGTCATTTTTGCCGTTGCAGTTGTAGACATAATTGTAGATTTTAAAAATGAAATAATACGATTTACCTGCAAAAATCGTACTAGGCGCAAAGCGTAAATGCGTAAAGCGTGAAGCCAATTTATTGAGTAATAAGTGAGTGGATTTTAGTCGGGGGAGAAATGTTAAACTTCCACTCTTAACTGCATTAAATATTGAGGCGTTAAGCGTTACGCATTAAGCGTTAGACGTTAAGCCCTGAATGTTAATTTCTAATTTCATTTTTTTGGAACCAGAAGAGCGTAAATAACATAAAACCATCCAAGGAATCCATGAATGATGGCCCACAAAATGGACTTATTTCTGCTCCAGGAAACAACAACGGCGATGACAGTACCCAGTCCGATACCCGGACCTACATAAACGGGAACTACATACCCGCTATCACCCGGGCCGCCATAACAAGCGGTCAGAAGTGACAGCAGCACAAATAAGAATGGATAAGATGTACGCAATTCTATTATTTGTCAGCAATTTCCTTAAATCCAGCAAGAAAATTATGAAGCAACCTCTTTTTCAGCAACTTTTTTTTCTTTTTTCGGAGCTTTTGTTTTTTCCTTATGAACAACTTTTATATGTTCTTTATTCGTTAAGGATTTTGCAAGAAGCTTACCCGCCCTGCGAATTTGTTTTTCTAATTTTTTCTCACTGGTCTTCTTGTGAAACCCTTTTACTGTTTCAGCAATTTTAGATTCAATCTCCCTGAGCAGAGACTTTTTAGATTTTTTTGGAGACTGATCTTTATTATTCTTTCCCATATAATTCGATAACAATTTAATAATATAAAGTTAGCAGGTTTTCCAATATTGACAGTGTTAAGATTTCCTGAGGCGGTATTAATCGGAATGTTAACTGCAATACCAGGGAAATAATTTCTCAAATTTCATGGAATAATGTTCCACAACAGATCTTTTGCATGCTGCCATCGGACTAGTGAAATAAAGTGGTTTGGAACTTCTCGGCACATTGCAAATGATGACCCAACCAGCCGTTCACAGAAGATATGATCCTCTGTGCTTTTTGGAAACTAACCTCAAATTCTGCTGTTTTATCAGGAATTACATCCAAAATTGCGACCTCAGGAATCATCGAATAATATTTATTTTTTGCCCGTAACCTTTACTCCTGCTGCGTTTGCAGGAATTAGAGGAAAGTTTACACAATAAAATTAACAGCCCTATTTGTATATATTAGAATCTATACTGGGATAATAAGCGTACATTGTTTGCAGTCTGCCGGGGCAGGCGACCATGGTATCCTGATTTTTCAATTAACCGTTCTTTTTTTATGGCTTTTATCGATGAAATCCTCCAAACTCCTTCGTATGGATGGATGGATGCTAAGGGGTTGTTTCTGAAGCCCACGACTCGTCAATTATTCAAAGAAGCTTTTTCCCGAATCAATATATTCAAAACAAGGAAAAACTGGATCACTCTTATAAGCTGGTTTATGGCAACCTGTATGTTGCCACTGTTTGTAATTTTCCTGATGCATTATTTGTCGTGGAAGTCAGCCATTGTATTGGTTGTATATGCCATGGTTATCATGAGCACGCATGGAACGATTTGGTTTCACCGTTACTGCACTCATAAATCTTATAAGTTTAGCCATCCGATATTCAGATTGATAACCCAGAACCTGGTCATTAAAACTTTTCCTGAGGAAATTTATGTGATTTCACATCATGTTCATCATGTAAAATCTGATGAACCGGGTGATCCTTACAATCCGATGGGTGGATTTATGTATTGTATGCTTTCGGACGTGAATCATCAGAGCATAGCAAAAGGATTGAGCCGGGATCAATATCATCGTGTAAGAAATTTTCTAAGTCATACAGGCGTGGGACTAAATTCATATGAGCAATATCAATCCTGGGGTTCCGTATCCAAACCGGCATATGTAGTTGCGCTGTGGTTGTTAAATTGGAGTTTTTGGTATGGAGCACTTTGGCTGATCGGTGGTCATGCATTGGCACTGGCTTGTTTCAGCGGAGCTTTTTTCTGGTTTGTGCTGGTCAGGGCATTTAATTATACAGGTCACGGCAAGGGTGAAAATAAACACGTCGACGGAATTGATTTTGACCGGTCGAACCTTTCTATCAATCAAACCCGACCCGGAATGCTTTCCGGTGAATGGCATAATAATCATCATCTTTTCCCCGGAAGTGCGCGGGCCGGATTTCTCCCATACCAGCTTGACCTTGCCTGGATCTATATTTACAGTCTCTTCAAGCTTGGGATGGTCTCCAACTATAAGGATTCCAAAAAGGAATTCATGAGTCGTTACTATTCTGTGGGGATGGCAACAAAAAATAAAGCTGCCTTTAAAATTTGATGTAGTCTTGCATATTACACTATGCTCCACAGACGCTTTTTTTTAGTTATTATTTTTATTTGCATTTACGGTTTTGCGCGGTCGCAATCTGTATTCCCGCCTCCTCAGCATCCTATACGCGTTATATTCGATACCGATTTCGGTCCGGATTATGACGATGTGGGCGCCATTACTCTATTACATGGTTTTGCCGATAGCGGTTTTATCAAAATACTGGCAACGGTGGCCAGTTCAAAACATAAAAATGCTGCTGCCGCCATCAATGTTTTCAATACTTATTTTAACCGTCCGGAAATTCCGATCGGAGTTGTGCGGGGTAACGCGGTTGCATTGGGAGATAAACAACATTGGACGGACTCGGTCATCAGCCGGTATCCCCATAAGATCCGGAGTAACGAGGAAGCAGAAGATGCACTCGACCTGTATAGAAAAATACTTGCGTCTCAGCCGGATCGTTCCGTCACAATTATCACGGTCGGTTTCCTGACCAATCTCGCCCATTTGCTGGAATCCGGCCCTGACAAATATTCTGCACTGAATGGTCCCGATCTCGTAAGAAAAAAAGTAGCCGGACTAATTTGCATGGCCGGTCGCTTCCCTTCCGGTAAAGAGTTTAATCTGGATCAGGATGTAGTTGCCTCAAAAAAAGTAATGGAGACCTGGCCGGGGCCCATACTTTTTAGTGGATTTGAAATCGGGCAAAAAATTAAAACCGGTCTTCCGCTCATTCATAACAACAAGATTCAGCTCAGCCCGGTGAAAGATGTATTTACCATCTGTATTCCCATGGCCGCCGAGGACAGTGTCGGAAGAATGAGTTGGGATGAAACGGCGGTTTTTGTAGCCGTTAAGGGTTGGCGGAATTACTATGATCTGCAGATGGGAGACTGCCTGATAAATTCCGATGGTACGGATGAGTGGATTGATCGGGGTGGGATGAAAGCCCACCTGATAGAAAAAAAATCTCCACAGGAAATGGCGACCATCATTAACCAACTGATCATGCATCAGCCTGTGGGGAGCTCAACGAATAAATAAACTACTTCAACTGGCATTTTTTGCAGCCACTTTTTCCCGGGGGGCCCTGGGTACTTTGCTTCCCTGTTTTCTCGCTTCCGACAACCCGATGGCGATTGCCTGTTTCCGATTAGTTACCTTCTTTCCACTCCGACCGCTTTTTAGTTTGCCTTCTTTCATTTCATCCATCACTTTTTTTACTTTTTCCTGACTCCCTTTTGAATATCTGGCCATAACATTTCTTTTTGGTTATATACAACTGATCAATTTTTTTGCCAGCTGATATTTAGTAACATGAACGATTAAAAAGGAGCCTTACGGGTAGCATTTTCTACAAAAGAAATGGTTGACGGCTTTGCCCATCATAGCTTTATTGGAGGTGGGTTGGCGGTTGGCGGTTGACAGTTGACGGTTGACGGTTGACGGAGGAGAGATGCATAAAGCATGGCAGAAAGCGTTAAGCGTTAAGCGTTGAGCGTTCAGCTTTCTTCAGTTCCTTCAGGAAAAACGAATAACACTTACTTAACAACTGGCTGTAAGAGCTGTGTTCAAAACTGGTGAAGCTTCCTGTACTTTTATCCACCAGGGTTAGTTTCAAAAGATTTTCTTCTTCCATGGAAAGTGCCAGATCGTATTTTAATAAAATCTGTTTTAGTTTGGTGGTGTTTCGCATACCGAATAAAGATCAGTAATTCAACCGAATTTGGGATATTTAAAGGATATTACTTCTCATGGACAATTGCTTTAAGAGAATAGAATTATTTAATCAGGGCCGCATTCCGGATATGCTGCGGGTGAAATATAAACTGATGGAGGGAGATACCTTCCGTTTCTTCAGGGGATCCAATCATTTGTTTTTTGAAGATCTTGCCGGTAATAATCCCTTACCGCCTTCACCGATTTCCTGGCTTTGCGGGGATCTTCATTTGGAAAACTTCGGCAGTTTCAAAGGGGACAACAGATTGGTTTATTTTGATATGAACGATTTTGACGATGCCCTGCTCGGCCCGGCCGTTTATGATGTGGCACGGCTGGTTTGCAGCCTATTCATTGCATTCGAATCTCTGAAAATTGAAGAGGATAAAGCGATCAACATGGGAAAACTGTTTCTGAAGATTTATTCAGAAACCCTGGAGAAAGGTAAAGCGCGTTATATTGAGCCACAAACTGCCAAAGGCATTGTATACAAATTTCTTTCTGTTGTTAGTAAACGAAAAGACAAACAGATACTCAGGAAAAGAACAGTCAGAAAAAAAGACAGCATAGCCATTTTGCTCGCACATCCCCGTCATTTCGCTTTAGATGCCGGATTAAAAAAGGAATTAATTACTTACCTGAACGATTGGTTACAAAATAACAGTTATACGCCTTATAATTTTGATGTTCAGGATGTCGCTTTTCGCATGGCCGGTACCGGTAGTCTGGGTTTGAAAAGATATCTCTTTCTGTTACAAAGCAAAAACCGGGAAAGTAAACACATGTTGATGGAGATGAAACAATCAGTTGAGCCGGCCCCCAAGAAATATATTAAGATGCAGCAACCGCAATGGGTATCAGAGTCAGAACGTGTGGTGAATATTCAGCAGCGGATGCAAAATATACCACCGGCTTTACTGAGTTTCAGCGATTTCAGAAACGAGTCCTATATGATCCAGGAAATGCAACCAACTAAGGACAGTTTTAATTTTAAACTGGTCAGGGACGCTTACCGGGACTTATACCAGGTTATCCACGACATGGGTCTATTAACGGCCTCCGCACAAATAAGAAGTTCGGGCTGGAAAGGAGCTTCTGTAGTAGATGAGCTAAGTGCTTTTGGCGGAAATAAACAATGGCAGGATTCAGTCCTTGATTTTGCCAGGATATATAGCCAGATCGTTAAGAAAGATTATTTGGAATTTTGCCAGGCAATGAAAGACACAAAAGCCCAAAGCCTAAAGCCCAAAGCCTAAAAGCCTAAAGCCAAACTATATCACATAGCGTAACGCCAAACTATATCACATAGCGTTAAGCGTTACGCATTAGGCGTTAGGCTTAAGTGAACAGTCGCTGCATCAGAAACGAACAGTATTTTCCTGATTCATTTTTAAATAATTGATTTATAGAGATATAATTCATGGCATTTTATTGGCTGGAAAGCGTAGAGCTTCACGGATCAATCCATCGCACATGCTAAAAAATTATTTGCTGATAGCCTTCAGGCAATTTACAAGGCATAAAATGTTTTCTGCGCTCAACGTATTTTGCCTGGCAATAGGTATTAGTTTTTGCATGCTGATCGGACAGTATATAGTTCACGAAACCCTGGTCAATTCAATCTATAAAGATGTACATCAGCAATATTTCCTGAAAAGCGAATGGAAATCGAAGAACACAGGTCCCGACATGACGACGGTCGGTGCATTGGTCAAGGCATTGAAACGAAATTATTCTAACCTTGTTTCGGATTGTTACCGGTTCAATCCGGTAGTAAATGTCGTATCTGCTGCTGATAAACATTTCAGGGAAGACGTCTCCATCGGAGATACCAACCTGGTCTCGATGTATGGCCTTCCGCTCCTGTACGGAAATCCGAATAAGGCATTTGCAGATATTCATTCTGCCGTGATCACGGAGCCTTTTGCCATGAAATTGTTCGGTGAAAAAAACGTCATTAATAAAGTCATCACTTTTACCAATTTGTCGGGCAGAACGACTGATTATAAGGTCTCCGCTGTACTAAAGGCCCTTCCATATAATACGATCAGCAATGCCTATGCAGATGCACACTATGGTTATGCCATGTATATCCCTTTCGAAGGCAATCAGTATTATCCGTCGGGTACCGGCGAAGATTCATGGAATGATTTCTATACGGTGAGTTTTGTAAAATTACAACCA
Source organism: Bacteroidota bacterium (assembly GCA_013286315.1). Lineage (GTDB taxonomy): Bacteria > Bacteroidota > Bacteroidia > Chitinophagales > Chitinophagaceae > Puia. The sequence continues at coordinate 36,261 of JABDFX010000009.1, forward strand.
GGTATTCAGTCCCGGCAACTGGATGCGCCGATAAAAAAATTATTGACGCAAAATGCACCGGAGAATATCAGTAAGAATATGTCGATTCACCTTGAACCGCTGGATACTTATTATCTGAATTCGAACGGTGGTACTGTCTCCAAAACGCTCTCTATTTTAACATGGGTGGCGCTGGGTATATTATTTCTGGCGGTCATCAACTTTGTGAATATCATGATCGGCACATCTTCTTACCGTATCAAAGAAATCGGGTTGAGGAAAGTGTTTGGCGGTCGCAGGAAAGAATTGATCTTTCAGTACATTGTTGAATCCATCATGTTAACCCTGTTTGCTGCTCTCCTGTCATTGTTATTTTATTCCATCTTCCGTCCGCTTTTTAATGACATATTGAATACCACACTTTCGCCGTTGAATGGTTTTCACTTCGCGGAATGGACAGCGATCGCGCTGGTTGTTCTGATTGTCGGAAGCCTGGCGGGTGCATATCCGGCTTTTATATTGAGCGGATCGGAGATGGTCAGCTCTGTGAAAGGGAAACTGGAAGGCATTGAGCGCGGCATGTGGATGCGGAAATCACTTCTGACAGCACAATTTACCATCGCGATCGGGGTTTTTATTTTTTCTATGATATTGTCAAGGCAGGTTAACTATTTTTTTAACAATGACCTCGGGTATAACAAGGACAGACTGATGGTTATCGTGGCTTTTCCAAAACAATGGGACTCCGCAGGGGTAGCGAAGATGGAATCCGTTCGGAATGGCCTGCTTAGTGAAAGCGTAATAAAAGACGCCTCTGTTTCATTCGATATTCCTGAAAGAACGCCTCCCAACCGGTTAGCTGTAAATCCGGAAGGCAGAAAGGATAATGATCCTCTGAGTGTTGAAGCCATCACAGTCGACGAGAAATACGCGTCTACCTATGGCATGCAATTAAAAGAAGGAAAATTTTTTAGCAACCAAACAGGCGCTTTTGTGGCTGACGAAACGGTTATCAATGAGTCGGCAATGAAAAGTTTTGGCTGGAAGACGGCGATCGGAAAAAAGATCCGGTTTACCGCCGGGGGCCCGGACGTTGTTGTAGCCGGCGTGGTAAAAGATTTTCATCTGACGAGCATGCAGGAACCCATAGAACCATTGGTCTTTTTCCAGGTAAAAGCCAGCAGAGCCTTCAGGTTCATAACGGTAAAATTGGGACCTGGTGATCTGGCTAATTCTATCGAGCGTGTAAGGACCCGGTGGAAGGAAATATCACCGACCGCTCCCTTTGAATTTACATTTATGGATGAGAAACTTCAATCCATGTATCGATCAGAACTTCAACTGAAAAAAGCATCGGGTATAGCAACCGGACTGATGATATTAATTATACTATTTGGCATATTTGGGGTGTTGGCCCTCGCGCTCACCAGGCGGACAAAGGAAATTGCTGTCAGAAAAGTACTGGGTGCAGAGATTCATCATATCATTACACTATTTATAAAACAATATGCCGCACTGCTGCTGATTTCCAATCTGATTGCCTGGCCGTTGACTTTTTATTTTTGTAACAGGTGGTTACAACAATATGCTTACCGGGTGAACCAGCCAATGAGCATGTATTTTATGGCCGGGATTTTTATCACATTCATTGCTTTTATACTGATTACATTGCAATGCCTGAAGGTTGCGTTGTCAAATCCCGTTAGGAGTCTGAAGGCGGAATAATTTACACCCAACGCCTAACGCCTTACGCTTAAAGCCTCAAGCTTCAAGCCTCCTGCCTCCTGCCTCCCGCCTCCTGCCTCCTGCCTCCTGCCTCCCGCCTCCCGCCTCCTGCCTCCCGCCTCAGGCTTTAGTTTTTGAAGCAGCGTTCTTCGAAATTGCCTTGTCGATCGCCTGGGTTAATGAATCATAATCGTATGAGTCATCATATTTAATGCCGTTAATATAGAAAGAAGGAGTTCCATTCACGCCGCTCATGATCCCGCTTTCAAATTGATCTTCCACTTTCTTGAACATCTTTGGATCCCTGAAATCGTGTTCGAAGGTTTTCATATCCAACTTCAGCGACTCGGCCAGCTGAAGTAACATTTCCAATCCCAACAAATGCTGGTTCTCAAAAATCAGGGCATGCATTTGCCAGAATTTACCCTGGTTGGCAGCCGCTTCTGAAGCCACGGCCGCTGCCTGCGCAAAGGGATGAGCTTCTGCCAGCGGAAAATGCCGGAATACAAAAGCCATCTTTTCTTTGTAATCTTTTACGATCTGTTTGACAATCGGATAAGCGGCACCACAATGCGGACATTGAAAATCGCCGTATTCAACTAATATCACATGAGCGCGAGGGTCTCCTTTCATATGATCCTGTTCACTGACAGGAGGTTTTAATTTTGCCATAATAATTATTTTTTTGAACTGATCATTTCAAGAGCGTCTAAAATGCCATCGGCACCCGGATTGATACCTACGGGTGAAAGATAATTCCAGCGAATGATTCCTTCAGCATCCAACACAAAAAGCGCCCTTTCACTTTGGCCCTTTTTTTCGTCATAAACACCATAGAGTTTTGAAACAGCACCCTTGGGTTCGAAATCGGCAAGTAATGTAAAATGTAATTTTCTCGCTTCACGGAAAGCCGCATGACACCATTTTCCATCCACTGAAATACCCAGTATATCCGCATTGTACTTATTGAAATAATGGAGCATCTCGTTGTATAATGACATCTGGTCCCCGCAAACCGGACTCCAGTCAGCCGGATAAAACGTGAGAATTACATTTTTACCTTTCAACTCACTAAGCGAAAATTTTTGATCGGGCGTCGCATTTAACCGAAAATCCGGCGCGGCAGTATTGACATCCAGCATCTGTAAATTATTTGTATTTCGAAATGCAAAGATAATTAAAGCATCATACCACCGGAAATTTCTATCCTCTCACGAAAAAGCCTAATGTTTAAGGCTAAGGCTTAAGGCTAAGGCCAAGGTTTAAGGTTTAAAGCATCGTTAAGCGTTACGCGTTACGCGTTAAGCTTAAAGGGAGTTATTCTGTCTTCAGACTTGCAACCGGGTTTGCAACAGACGCTTTGATTGCCCGGAAACTGATTGTAAGGAGTGCGATAAAAACAGCCGTAAGTCCCGAAAGCGGGAAGACCCATATATTTATTTTTATACGATAGGCAAAATCCTGCAACCAGCTGTTCATTGCCCACCAGGTGAAGGGAATTGATAAAATAAAAGCCGCACCAACCAGGTAAAGGAAATCTTTTGTCACCAGTACGATCAACTGTCTTATAGAAGCCCCCAATACCTTTCGTATACCAATTTCCTTTGTTCTTTGTTCGGTAACGAATGCGGCCAGGCCGAATAATCCCAGGCTGGCAATTAAAATGGCGATGATCGTAAACGAAGTAAATATTTGGCCTGTACTCTGTTCCGCGGCATACAAAGAGGCGAAATTTTCATCGAGGAATTGATAGGTAAAAGTGCCGTCCGGATGATAGGAATTCCATTTCTTTTTTAAATCATCGATATACGATTTTACATCTCCTGGTTTTAATTTGATGATCAGGCCACCATAATTTTTGCCAAGCAACATCATCAGCGGGGCGATTTTTTGTTTTAGCGAAGCATAATGAAAATCAGCTACCACACCCACCACTTTATATTCCTGTTGTCCCGAACGGACGATAGACCGGCCCAGGGGATTTAATCCGGACCATCCCAATTGTCGAACGGCCGCTTCATTAATCAGAACAGCAGAAGAATCTGTTGCAAATTCTTTCGAAAAATCCCTTCCCTGTGCAATCGGTATATTCAGTGTTTGCAGAAAATCATAATCGATATGATAAATATTTGAGTGAATTTCGACTCCGTTACCATTTTCATTTTTAGGAAATATTTCAGTTCCGTCCATATTAACTGAACCGGGAACAGATCTTGCGATGCTTGCAGACACGACCCGGGTATCCCGTATCAAATCCTCTTTGAAAGCGTCCTGAGTACTTCCTAACAGATAAGCATCTGGTAAGTACAGGACCCGTTCCTTATCATAGCCAAGCTTTTTGTTCTGCATATAATGCAGTTGCTGATAAACAATGATCGTTGCTATAATTAATGTGATAGAAACGAAAAATTGAAATATCACCAATCCGTTACGCAAAATATTTTTTCCGGTTCCGTGTGAAGACGATCCTTTTAACACTTTAATTGTATTGAAGGAAGAAAGAAAAAATGAAGGATAGATACCTGCCAGTATACCAACCAAAATGCTGAGTAACAGGATGACCGAAACAGAATTAAAATCGAAAAAAAATGAAAATGAAATGTTTTTACCCGAGACATGATTGAAATAAGGCAATAGCATGAAAACTAAAATATAGGCACAAATCATAGAAAGAAATGTGAGTAGAACGGACTCGGTCAGGAATTGAAAGATCAATTGTTTTTTCAGCGAGCCTATGACTTTACGGATGCCCACTTCCCTGGCTCTTTTCGCTGCGCTGGCGGTGGAGAGATTTGTGAAATTTATACAGGCCAGCAGTAAAATGAATATGGCCAGGGCCGCAAAAATATACACATAGTGGATATCGCCGTTGGGTTCCAATTCATATTTGGTATTGGAATGCAGGTGTATATCACCCAGTGGTTCGAGCGAAAAAAGGAAACTGCCGACGGATTTTTGCGCTTCAACCAGGCTGACACCCATATCATGTTGAATTTCCGGAACTACATATTTGGCTACCAACTGCGGAAATTTTGCTTCCAGTTTTTCGGGATCCGCATGATCGTTCAGTTGTATATAGGTAAAGTAGCCGATATTACTCCAGGTTAAATGGGAAGGATGAAATGAAGAAAGACTGAGAAATGCATCAAAATGAAAATGAGAGTTATCAGGAATTTTATCCAAAACACCCGTTATTTTAAACACATTATTTTTCCCGACCAACAACGATTTACCCAGAGCCTGTCCTTTTCCAAAATATTTATTCGCAAAAGATTTTGAAACAACGATACTGTTCGGATCTATTAATGCCATTGAGATGTCGCCTTCAATAAGGGGAATAGAAAATACCTGCAGAAAATTAGAATCTGCATAGGCCAGATGTTCTTCCTTAAATTGTCTTTCGTCATATTTAAGAAAAGCCGGTCCGCTTGGCGTGAGCCTGGTAAAAGATTTTACTTCCGGGAAGGCCTTTTTGATACCAGGTCCAACGCCTAGATCTACATTTGGATATACAGCCACATCACCATTTCCAATGGTTGATAGTTTTATCCTATAAATATTTTTTGCATCAGCCGGGTATTTATCGTAGTTCAGTTCATTGTAAACAAAAGAAGCGATCAGCATAAAACTGGTTAATCCGATCGCCAGACCGAAGATGTTGATAAAAGAAAAGGCTTTATTTTTTTTGAGATTCCGGACCGCAATTTTGACAAAATTCTTTATCATAGCCCAAATCCATCAAGACGGGTGCCGTTCATATATTGAAATGATATTCAATTATATATGAATCAAATATCAATTGCTACTGTCCGGATCCGATACATGGATCGTGCGATCGTAAGGCATCCTATCCTTGTGTTACAGAAATGACTTGACTGACAGGTTCAGATTCTATGCTGAAGGGCTCAGATGGATTTATTGTTTTTAATTTCTTTATGTCCGTTGGAAGTAACATACGAATTACTCTGGAGCAGCTTGTTTACGTTTTGTTTGAATAAACGGCCGATCGGTAAACTCTTATTTCTTATATAAATAATATCCGCGTTATAAGATTCAATCTTATGAATGGAAACGATGAATGATCGGTGAATACGAATAAAACCGTCTTTGGGCAATGTTTCCTCCAGGGAAGAAATCAGGTGTTTGGTAATAATTGTCTTTGTGTTTGTAATGATCTTTATATAATCACTGAACCCTTCGATATAAAGAATGTCATTTAAAAGGACTTTTACCATTTTACGGTCGACCCTGAAATATAAACAGGATGGCGAAGATTCTGATATCGGATCATTTAAATGATTGACCGATTCCGGGGCATTGAAATTTGTTTGAAGAACCTTATTTACCGCTTTTAAAAATCGTTCAAAGGAAATGGGTTTTAATAAATAGTCGACCGCATCCAGTTCAAATCCCTCGATGGCATATTTTCTAAAAGCGGTGGTAAAAATGATTTTTGGAGCTTTTTTCAAAGTGCGTATAAAATCAGTTCCCATGATCTGCGGCATCTGGATATCCAGGAAAATGAGATCCACAGGGAATTTCTGGAGGAGTTGCAATGCCTGGACGGCATTTTCGCAACTACCCACGAGTTCCAGGTTTTCCACCGAACCGATATATTTTTTTAATATCGATAATGCCAGGGGTTCGTCGTCTACAGCAAGACAGACTATTTTTTTGTTAAGCATACACGGGGATATTTTTATTGGTTAAAATGGAATTTTCCTTCTGTTCTGGTTTTTGTTTTCCCAGAAATATTTTCATCGAGACTGTAAATATTTCATTGATCGAATGAAATTGGAGCAGGTGCTTTTCAGGATAAAGAATTTGTAATCTTTTCCTGACATTCTTCAAACCGATTTTTACGCGTCCTGCATCGGACTCCAGGAAAGGATAGATATTATTTGTCAGTTTAAAATCCAGCCATTCATTCTCCGTGGAAATATACAAATGGATCCTGGCCTTGTCCAGGGTCTTGCTGGCTCCATGTTTAAAACTATTTTCAACAAATGGTATCATCAGCAGAGGAGCGATGAACAGATCGCTTTCCGGATTATGATGTATGTTGACGGTCATTTCCAACCTGTCTCCATACCTTATTTTTTCAAGCCCGATATAATCCAATAGCATTTTAATTTCATTGCTCAGGGGAACGATGGACCTGTTTCCCTCATTCGTCATATATAAAACCATCCCTGATAATTCATTCAAAACTGTGATTGCCTTGGGTGAGTCATCGAGCATCAGGGAATAAATATTATTGAGCGTGTTAAAAAGAAAATGAGGATGTACCTGCGCTTTTAAAAGCTGCAATTCGGCCTGGGAGTTTTGGTAAATCAGAATTTCATTTTCACGTTCTTTTTTGAACCAGCTCTTGTAATATTTGACCGCCAGGATCAGACTCAACGAAACAAGAGTACCGGTGCAATGAAGATTGCTGTATATAGAGAAGTACTGAGTTTGGAATAAGTTCAATGGCTTGACGTTCGGGAGATCTAAAAAAATCGGCGAACTACGATCGGACCAGATGTACAGGTAATCATAGTACGTTATACAATAAAAGGCAACAATAAATATACCCGTTACAAAGGCAAACTTTTTAAACTTTCTTTTTTGAAAGAAGGCAGGCATGATCAGGTAAATAAACGGGTAACAAAAAAGTATCTGTAATAAGACCCGGTTTGCTGAAACACACAATTGATAAATAATAAAATGGTTCATGCCGATTTCATCCGGACTCTGATTTCTCAATTGCGTGCACGATAAATATAAAAACCAGCAAAGCCAGAAGATGGAGTGCCGGCTCCATCTTGCGTTACGCTCACTGGAAAATATGAAATCATGCATCGTCATATGAATACAGGCATTTCGCTTGGTTTTTTTATAATAGAAGCGTATCCATGCAGTTTTAAAATCATCATGAGATAAGTCGTTCCATTTTCAGAAAAAAGATCCAGGTTGCTCTTTCCTTCGTATAATAATTCTATCCTTTTGATTGAACTCATCAGTTTCGTATCAAAAACATCTTTCTCCAAACCGGCATCCATGTTTCTTACGCACTCTAGTTGAAAATGCAATTCCTGATCGACCGTTTTGATGTTCAGTTTCAGAAGAATGATTTGATTTTCATTTTGCTCAAGCGTGTCAAGACAATTTTCCATCAGGGACAGAAGCAAAAGGGGAGGAATAAATAAATCGTTGGATTCTGTTTGCTGATGATACTGAACTTTTAGTGCATTCGGGTAAAAAGTTTTCTTCAGTATCAGAAAAGATTTTACAATTTCAAGCTCTTTCTCCAGTGGAACTCTTTCTTTTTCGCTTTCGTACAAAACATAACTCAATAATTCTGACAATTTCATGAGCGTGGATGGAGATTCGGCTGATTGATTACGAATAAGAAATAAAATGTGCTGCAATGCATCATATAAGAACCGTGGCTGGAACCTCGTTTTGAGTAACTGAAGCTCCGTATTAATCTTCTCCCTTAACAATAGGTCATTTGCTTTTTGTTCCAGGTGGAAGTCTTTGAATAATTTAATGATACAGACGATGACAGTTGAAGTCAGCGGAAAACCGACGCCGTACCGGACTGGCAGGAACCATCTGAAGCTTACCGGCAGCGACTGATAGGGAACATGACTGGTTAAACGGGCAAAGAGAATGGTAATCCCAAAGGCCAGCGAAAAATAGAAGATCGTCAGCACACTTAGTACGAGAAAAAAAGAAAGATACTTCCCGCTATAAATGTAACGAGGTAATAAAATACGGAGTGCTATGTACACGGCCAGGACATTTACCGGGAAATAGATCATTAATTGAAGTGAATTCAGATAGGTTTTTTCATGGAACAGATCCTGTGTACTTCCGGGAAGAAGATTAACGTAAAAAAAATAAATTAAAAAAGTGGACCAGAAAATGATATATCTGGAAAGGCGGTGAAATGCACGGTTTGAGAATATGAAGTCATACGATTTCATATGAATATTTCTCAGTTAAAGATAGACGAATCTTCTGCCTGAAAGAAAATACGGCCCTGAAATATGGACGGCACGGTATTTAGGAGGAAAAATGCAGTTTGTCGTCGGTAAACGGACTAAAGCAGCATTATCCGCTGTGGCAGGGCAGAGAGGTTTTTTACTTCCTGATCGTAAAAATGTTAATAGATTTATATCAAGAACTCCGGATATCATTCAGTTATGCCAGATTATAAACAGATGTTATATTCGATTGAAGTGCATTCTGTAGAAGGAATTCAAAATTATTTTAGGGAGGGTGGCAACCCGAATGAATCGCACGATGGCGTTCCCTTATTTACCGTCATGATTGAAATGTATACGCGGACGCCCAGGTTCAAAGAATGCGTAAAGGCCTTTGTACAAGCCGGGCTTGTTTTTGAAAATCAATCCCTGCTGGCTGTATTATTGGATGATGCGAAAAAATTAAAGGAGATGATCACCGCATCGGCGACTGATGCAGTTGAAACGTTTTCACTATTTAAAAATGCTTATACCCCATTACTGGGTGCGTCCCTGCTTCATTTTTGTGCTGAGTATAATGCGGTTAATTGTGGAAGATTACTCATCAGACTGGGAGCCGATGTGGATGCAAAAGCCGGATTGGATGAATATGGTTTTGGCGGACATACACCGATATTTCATACTGTCAATCAAAACGGTAATAATTCCATGGACATGCTGAATCTCCTCCTGGAGTATTCTGCTGATCTGACCATTACGGTAAAGGGACTGATTTGGGGTAAGGGTTATGAATGGGAGACCTGGATACCTTCTGTAAATCCGATCAGTTATGCCATGATGGGTTTGTTGCCACAGATGCATCGTAAAGAAACTACGATTGCTTCCGTCGTTTCACTTCTGACTAAAAAGGCTTATGGTATTGACTATAATCCGGCAAATGTGCCGTGTGCGTATCTGACCCATTGATCAGGCGGTATTCTTTTATTAACGGTAAACGATATTTTCTAAATATTTACCAGCCCGGTATAGAGGCTGTTGCCTGCATCTTTTCCATCTGCCGCAATGAAACCGGTAAAGCTCTGTGCTGATTTGCCTGGGAAGTTCTTCAAAACCATCTCGCATTTTCCCTGACTCCTTGTGGCGATATTCAATTGATATTCCAAATTGGCAATTTCTTCCTGGGATAGTTTTGCCATGCCGCTGTTTTTAAGTTGTCAGGACGCTATCAGGTTAATGCTCCTGCCTTATATAATAAGTGGAATAAAAAGAGATAAATAGTAAATAAGAAGTATATAACATAGGAATTTAGCTGTTATACCCTTATTATACCCTTGTTATGTCCCTGTTATATCCTTTTAATTTAATAGTGAATATAGGCCCGGATACGGGGTTGACCTGGTTTAAGACTGGTTTGGAGACTTTTGGAATTGGGTTCAGGGATGGAGCAACCCTGCACGGCGGATATCAGGTTTTTTTCATTTTTTCGCTTTGCTTAGCCGGACAGGCTCGGAACGCATCGCTCTACAACAACAAATCCTCCCCGTTGAAAGTGAAGAGGATTTGTATTTCTGTTAGTCGGGGCGGCAAGATTCGAACTTGCGACCTCCTGGTCCCAAACCAGGCGCGATGACCGGGCTACGCTACGCCCCGAACTTCGGTTACCGGGTTGCAAAAGTAAGGGTTCGGGGTCAATATAAGAAGCTGGGTGTAAAAATTCGGAAGCCTGTTTTAAGCGGGAGGCAGGAAGCGGGGGGCAGGAAGCGGGAAGCAGGAAGCTGGATGCAGGAAGCTGGAAGCAGGAAGCTGGAGGCTTGCTGTCGGAGCCTCATGCCTCCTGCCTCCTGCCTCACGCCTGCTCACGCTTGCTCAAGCCAGGAAACTCTTTGTTCTGCGTGATGTGCTTTTCCAATGATATCCTTGTAGAGTTCCGGTCTCCGGGCCTTCATATAGCGGTATCCACCTGCGAGTTTTAGCTTTTCTTCATTTAAGGTTGCCATCACAAATTCATCTGAAAAACTCCTGCATTCCGCCAGAATATCCCCATAAGGATCCAAAATTATGGAACAGCCATTTTTTAGCTGATCGTCGTCCATGCCGATCGGATTTGAAAATATGGCGTATAAAGCATTGTCATACGCGCGGGCCGGCAGCCATTTCATCAGCCAGGCTCTGCCTTTAAGGCCGTCAAATTCCATTCGCAAAGACGTCGGATCTGTCTCCCGGTTTTTCCATAACGCAGGATCAACAAATCCTGCTCCGGGCCTGGTAGATGGTGTGCACATAGTGACATGGGGCATGAATATAATGTCCGCACCTAACAACTTTGTCGCCCGCACATTTTCGATGATATTATTATCGTAGCAGATCAGAATTCCGGCTTTCCATCCTCTCAGATCGAAGACAGTATATTCATTTCCCGGAAGAATATGTTTGTTTACGAAGGGGTGCAATTTGCGGTGTTTGGCCAGCATACCGGTCTTATCAACACATACATACGCTTTATAAATATCACCGAGCTCGTCTTTTTCAAAGAGACCCGCAAGGACTATGATTTTGTTTTTCTCTGCAATGGATTGCAATCGTTGAATACTCTCACCATCCGGAATGAATTCGCAAAGGTCAAACATTTGTCCGCGGGACAATTTTCTGGCAAAACTGTATCCGGTTATGGAGCATTCATGAAAGGCGATCGCGTCGGCGCCTGCCTCAGCGGCCTTTTTAGAGAGCCGGTCGATGACACTCAAATTATATTCTTTATCGCCGGATTTATTTTCAAACTGAGCAGTGGCAATTTTTATGTTTCGCATATTTCATAGTTGATATTTATACATTTATCTTCCGTGAGCTTACCTCGATTGACAAAGAAGTACGTCGAAAAACAGATAGCGTCATTCCTATATTCACCTTACGGTTATTCCCAATCCACTAATGGTGGTCAGGATCTTATAATAGGGGAGGCATGATAAGATAAATCAGCGGTGAATTTGAATTACGCTGCTTATACAAAGATAGTTTTTAAAAATCATGCGTTCGCTTTCGTAAATTTGGTGACGTCTTAGTAGAAATCTAACAATGAAGAATAGCATCTTACAAATTCACCCGGCAGATTCCATCCTGGTTGCTTTGAAAAATCTGCAGGCGGGTGAAACCGTTGAATATAACGACCATCATTATACGTTAAAGGAAAATATACCGGCCAAACATAAATTTTATATACAGGATGCCGCGGCAGGTACGGAAGTAATTATGTATGGTGTGCTTGTTGGAAAAACGGAAATGGCAGTTTCAGCCGGAAGCCGTGTGTCAACCGAAAATCTGAAACATGCCTCAGGTGCTTACGATTACCGGAATGCCAGTTATAAATGGTCCCCGCCCGATATTTCAAAATTCAGGGACCTGGATTTTAATGGTTATCACCGCCACGACGGAAGGGTAGGCACGGCAAACTATTGGTTATTTATTCCAACGGTATTTTGTGAAAACAGGAATCTTGACGTCATTCGCGAAGTGTTGCAGGATGAATTGGGTTATTCTGTAACGGAAAAATATAAATCATTTACGAGGGAACTCATCCTGGCCCGGCAACAGGGAAGAAAGATTTCTGATAGTGACATCCCTTCTTTCGCAGCGATGGATAACAGGTCCAGGGTCTTTAAAAATGTGGATGGTATTCGCTTTCTTACACATAATGGGGGCTGTGGTGGCATCCGCCAGGATTCGGCTGTACTCGGGAAATTATTGGCCGCCTATGCGAATCATCCCAATGTAGGGGGTATTACCATCCTGAGCCTGGGTTGTCAGCATTTGCAATCACCGGAATTGCTGGAAGATATAAAAAAGTCAAGCCCGGGATTCGATAAACCCATATATGTATTTGAACAACAGCAATCACAAAGTGAGGAACAGATGATTCGGGAAGCGATCCGGAAAACATTTGAAGGCCTTGTTCAGATCAATGAACTTCAGAGAAAACCCGCATCACTTGATAAATTATGCATTGGCGTAAAATGTGGCGGCAGCGACGGATTCAGCGGCATTACCGCTAACCCGGCTGTAGGGTATTGTGCCGACCTGCTTGTAGCACTCGGAGGAAAAGTATTACTCGCAGAATTTCCCGAGCTCTGCGGGGTGGAACAGGAACTGGTAGATCGTTCCGTGAATGAAACAGTGGCCAGAAAATTCATTCGCCTGATGAGAGATTATGAAGCTTCGGCCATCCGTTCCGGCTCCGGCTTTCACATGAATCCTTCACCGGGAAATATCAGGGATGGTTTGATTACCGATGCCATGAAATCGGCTGGTGCGGCGAAGAAGGGAGGCAACGCGCCTGTTGCAGATGTGCTCGATTATACAGAACAGGCTGTAAAACCGGGTCTCAGCCTGGTTTGCACACCGGGCAACGACGTGGAAGCAACCACGGGGCAAGCCGCGTCCGGTGCAACATTGATTTTATTTACTACCGGGTTGGGTACTCCAACGGGAAATCCGGTATGCCCCACCATTAAAATTTCAACAAACACTTCACTCGCGCGGCGTATGCCCGATATCATTGATATCGATACCGGTTCAATCATTGAAGGAGAAAAATCCATCAGGGAAATGGGCGAAGAAATATTAGCATATTGCATCCGGGCCGCCAGCGGAGAGATAACGCCCAAAGCCGTACTTCTGAACCAGGACGATTTTATTCCCTGGAAAAGAGGTGTTTCGTTATAAAATTTAATATGGAATGAAGAAGTTTCTTTCTCCCGATTTTTTGTTGAATACGGAAACCGGCAGGCAGTTGTACCATGATTATGCGGCCGACCTGCCGATCATCGATTATCATTGCCATCTTCCCCCGAAGGAAATTGCAGAAAATCACTCATATCAAAATATAACAGAGATCTGGTTACGGGGGGATCATTATAAATGGCGCGCCATGCGGATCAATGGCATTGATGAGTCTTTTGTAACAGGGGCAAAATCTGATTGGGAGAAATTTTTGAAATGGGCCGAAACGGTACCCTTTACATTACGTAATCCACTATATCACTGGACGCATCTCGAATTACAACGATATTTTGGAATTGACAAAATACTGAATGAAGGATCGGCCAAAGGAATTTACGAAACCTGTAATCAGAAATTACAAACGCCTGAATTCTGTGTGCATGGACTGCTGAAAAAGATGAAAGTGGAAGTGATTGGTACAACGGATGATCCCTCGGATTCCCTGGAATACCATCAGGCGATGGGTAAATCCGATTTACAGATTAAAGTGCTGCCTTCATTCCGCCCGGATCAGTCAATGGCGATTGCTGATCCCGTCCGGTTCAGGGATTATGTCGGAAAATTGGGAAAATCGGTTAATATTTCCATTGATAGTTTTTTGCAGTTTATGGATGTATTAAAAAATCGTCACGACTTTTTTCATTCTATGGGATGCCGCGTTTCTGATCATGGTCTGGAACGGTTTTATGAAGTTGAATGGTCGGAATCGGAACTGAAGAGTATTTTTGATAAAGTGGTTTCAGGTAAGATTCCGGAGCATCTGGAAATCCGGAAATTTCAATCAGCACTGCTCCTTCAATTTGCCGAATGGGATTTTGAGAAAAACTGGGTTCAGCAATACCATCTCGGTGCTTTGCGAAATAATAACAGCCGCATGCTCGGTTTGCTGGGCCCGGATACCGGATGGGATTCCATCGGTGATTTTTCACAGGCCGGGGCACTGTCTTCTTTTTTGAATTCCCTCGACAAAAATAACCGGCTGGCAAAGACCATATTATATAATAATAACCCGTCAGACAATGAAGTGATGGCCACCATGATTGGTAATTTTAATGACGGGACAATGGCCGGAAAAGTGCAATGGGGTTCAGCCTGGTGGTTCATGGATCAGAAAGAAGGCATGACCAGACAGTTGAATGCACTTTCAAATATGGGACTGATCAGCCGCTTTGTGGGTATGATCACCGATTCACGCAGTTTTCTCTCTTTTCCCAGGCACGAATATTTCCGGCGTATTCTATGTGGATTATTTGGCGAAGAAATTGAAAAAGGAGAATTGCCGGGCGATATCGAATGGACCGGTAGGCTGATCAGGGACATCTGTTATTTTAATGCCCGGAACTATTTTAACTGGAATGAAAAGTAAGAAGTCTAAAATAAAAAGCCATGGGAAAAATTCTATGTTTTGGTGAATTCCTGCTGAGGTTTTCACCGGCTGCGGATGGCCAATGGTTGAAAACACATGACCTGCCTGTTTATATGGGCGGAGCAGAATTGAATGTGGCAACTGCGCTGGCCAGATGGGACATGCCTGTTTCTTATTGCACTGCCCTGCCGGAAAATTATTTATCAAGGGATATTCTGGCTGGACTAAAGGAAAGAAATATAATCACCGATACCATTTTGTACTCCGGTAACCGGATCGGCAGCTATTATCTGGCACAGGGAACGGATTTGAAAAATAATGCCGTGGTCTATGATCGTGCCCATTCTTCATTTGGAGATTTGAAAAAAGGAATGATAAACTGGGATCACGTACTGCATGATATTTCCTGGTTTCATTTTAGCGCCATTAGTCCGGCTTTAAACGAATCTGTTGCGGCCGTTTGTCTGGAAGCTTTGCAGGCAGCATCAAAAAGAAATATCATTATTTCCATCGACCTGAATCACCGCCCGAAATTATGGGGTCATAGAAACCCACACAATTTAATGGCGGAGCTGCTTCCTTATTGTGACGTCGTGATGGGCAATATCTGGTCGGCGCATGATCTGCTGGGCATTCCGTTGGATCCGCATTTGATTGAGATGAATAATAAAACGGCTTATCTTCAGCATGCGCATCAGACTTCTGTCAAAATAATGAAGAGATTTGCGCGTGTCAAACAGGTCGCCTGCACCTTTCGTTTTGAAGAAGGTGAGCACGGGATATCCTATTTTGCCTCTCTGTATTCGGCGCATCATTGGACAGATTCAACTGTTTATCGTAGTGAACATATTTTTGATAAAGTGGGAACGGGGGATTGCTTTATGGCCGGTTTGATTTATGGATTGTATAATCAGATCCCCGATAAGGAGATTATACAATTTGCGACTGCGGCAGCTTTTGGGAAATTTTTTGAAAAAGGAGACGCCACAAGCCAGGATCTGAATATGATACAAAAAAGAATTAAGCAATATGAATAGAGATAAAATCATTCAGGCAATCATTCAGCAGGGGGTCCTTCCTTTATATTTCCATCCGGATGAAGACACGAGCATAAAAATCCTTCAGGCATTATATGAATCGGGCATTCGCGTGATAGAATATACAAATCGCGGAAAACAGGCTCTTAAAAATTTCAGAAGCATAAAAAAGGAAACGTATAAACAATTTCCGGATCTGATACTGGGACTCGGAACAGTCATGGATCCAAAAACCGCCAGTAAAGGAATTCAGAACGGGGCTGATTTCCTCGTGAGCCCGGGTTATACCCGCGAGTTGTCAAAATTTGCCGGCAATGAAAACATGCTTTGGATTCCCGGATGCATCACACCAACTGAATTATTTCTGGCACAGGACGATGGCCTACAACTTGTAAAGGTATTTCCTGCAAACGCCGTCGGTCCCGGGTTTGTGAAATCAGTAAAGGAAGTTTTCCCGGATCTTTTATACATGTCCACGGGTGGTGTCAATAGTGAAAACATGGAGTCCTGGTTCAAGGCAGGCGTTTCTGTGGTGGGCATAGGCAGCAGTTTGATCACCAGTGAAATTGTAGAACAGAAAAATTTCGATCTTTTAAAAATGGATACCGGTGCGCTTTTAAAACGAATTGCCGCTATCAGGTCCTCTCCAGCATAAATGAAATCTACGATACGGCAACCCATGGGCAGATACCGGTGGGTAGTGGTTAGTCTGCTTTTTTTTGCAACTACAATCAACTACCTGGACAGGCAGGTGATTGGTTTGCTGAAAGATAATCTGGCAAAGGATTTCAGCTGGTCCGAAAAAGATTATAGCCGGATCGTGATGGCATTTTCAACTGCGTATGCCATTGCCCTGATGTTATTCGGTCGCCTGATTGATAAAATCGGGACCCGTCTGGGATATGCCATTTCTATTATCATATGGAGCGTAGCGGCGATGTTTCATGCACTGGCGACAGGAACCATCGGTTTCGGCATCGCGAGAACAGCCCTTGGTCTTGGCGAGGCAGGCAATTTTCCCGCTGCTATCAAAGCGGTGGCCGAATGGTTTCCAAAAAAAGACAGGGCGCTGGCTACCGGAATTTTCAACAGCGGAACCAATGTGGCAGCTATCATCGGTCCGCCGCTGATTGCATTGATTTTTTCTAATTATGGATGGCAGGAAGCATTTGTCTGGACGGGTTCGCTTGGGTTTATCTGGTTGATTTTCTGGTGG
The DNA here is from genome assembly GCA_013286315.1 of Bacteroidota bacterium. GTDB lineage: Bacteria > Bacteroidota > Bacteroidia > Chitinophagales > Chitinophagaceae > Puia. Next base: position 53,331 of record JABDFX010000009.1, read on the forward strand.
TGGTTGTACGAGGTTCCTTCCAGACAAAAAAAAATTACGAAGGAAGAATTCGAATACATCCATAGCGATCAGGATGAAGATATAAAGGATCGATCTCAAAAGCCGGGATGGTCGGGATTATTTCGCCTGAGACAAACCTGGGCCATTATATTTGGAAAATTCCTGACGGATCCTGTCTGGTGGTTTTATCTTTTCTGGATTCCTTCCTATTTTAACAGCACCTATCATTTGAATCTGACGAGCTCGGCCATTCATGTTTCCACCGTTTATATCGTAGCGAGTTTTGGAAGTATACTGGGTGGATATTTATCCGGATGGCTGATCAGAAGAGGAATCCCGATTTATAAAGCGAGGAAATATTCCATGTTCATTTTTGCCTGTTGTGTGGTCCCCATTTTTTTTGTCAGATATACGAATGGCATCTGGCCCGCTGTCTGGCTGATCAGTATGGCAGCTGCTGCTCACCAGGCATGGAGTGCGACGATTTATACAGTGGCCGGTGATATGTTTCCCAAAAAAATTCTGAGCTCGGTGATCGGAATCGGTGGCATGGCCGGGTCTGCGGGTGGCATTCTTTTTCCTTTTCTGATTGGAATCATACTTGATCATTTCAAATTATTGGGTGCATTGGGCACAGGATACAATATTATTTTTGGTATTTGTGCCGGTGCGTATTTACTCGCCTGGGGTATCATGCAGTTACTTTATAAACCGGAGATTAGTGTGGTGAATGTGGAAGCCACCCTTCCACATCCACCACACTAAAAAGTATTTACCTTCGCAGGGAATGAATGATTTTATCGCGGCCCGCTCCCAAATGGCGCTGTCGCTGGCATTTCATATTATCTTTTCCTGTATCGGAATGGTCATGCCTTTTTTTATGGCCGTGTCACACTATTATTATTTGAAAACAGGGAAAACCGTTTTCCGCAACATCACAAAAGCCTGGAGCAAGGGAGTAGCCATTTTTTTTGCAACCGGCGCGGTTTCAGGTACGGTACTTTCTTTTGAACTCGGATTATTGTGGCCCGTTTTTATGAAAAATGCCGGACCCATATTCGGATTACCGTTTTCACTCGAAGGGACTGCCTTTTTTATTGAAGCCATCGCCCTTGGATTTTATTTGTATGGCTGGGGGAAATTCAACAAATGGTTTCATTGGTTCACCGGCGTTGTGGTTGGAGTCAGTGGATTGATTTCCGGCATTCTGGTAGTTGCAGCGAATGCCTGGATGAACAGTCCGGCAGGTTTTGAATTTGCGGATGGGAAATATTTCAATATCGATCCGGTGAAAGCGATGTTCAATGATGCATGGTTTTCGCAGGCCCTGCACATGTGTCTGGCGGCTTTTGTGGCCACAGGATTTGCTGTTGCCGGGGTGCATGCACTGATGGTGGTAAAAAGAAAAAATATCGAATTCCATACAAAATCTTTTCGAATTGCAGCGCTGTTTGCCTGCGTAGCCGCGCTCCTGCAACCCATCAGTGGTGATCACTCTGCCAAAGATGTTGCACATCGTCAGCCGGCTAAACTGGCTGCAATGGAAGCTGTTTTTGAAACAGGAACCCATGTTCCTTTGTTGATCGGCGGCATTCCGGATGAAAAAACAGGCCAGATAAAATATGGATTTGAAATACCCGGCATGCTCAGCTTCATGATCAGTGGTAATACAAACACTGAAGTGAAGGGACTCGATCAGTTCGCGTTAGCTGACCGGCCACCGGTGCTTATTACGCATATCGCATTTCAGATCATGGTTGGGCTGGGTATGTGTATGTTCGCTGTGAGTATTTTATATTTTTTTGTTTTATGGAAGAAGCGAAACTTCGAAAAAAATCTTTGGCTTCTGAAGTTATTCGCCCTATCCACACCGCTGGGTTTTATGGCCGTGGAAGCCGGATGGGTCGTTACAGAAGTGGGCCGTCAGCCCTGGATCCTGCACGGCATTTTGCGAACGAGAGACGCCGTTACCCCGATGCCGGGAATTCAATATACTTTTTATCTTTTTACACTTATTTATATTTCACTGGCCGTCGTGGTCACATTGCTTTTATACAGACAGATAAAAATGGTTCCTGTCAAGTATGACATTTAAGCGAAACGCTTAACGCTTAACGCGTAACGCATTAAGGTTCCTGTCAAGTATGACATTTAAGCGAAACGCTTAACGCTTAACGCTTAACGCGTAACGCATTAATTTGAAAATGTAGAAATGTATTGTGTAACGCGTAACGCATTAATTTGAAAATGTAAAAATGTATTGCGTAACGCGAAACGCGTAACGCGTAAATTTGAAGATATAAAAATGTATTGCGTTACGCGTCACGCGTTATGCTTTAAGCCCGAAGGATGGTTTATATAGTTATTGCTTATTTATGGACAGCCATTTTACTTTATCTGCTTCTGGGCGGAGCTGATTTTGGTGCGGGCATTATCGAGCTGTTTACGTCAGACGATAATAAGATCAAAACATCTGTGAAAATGTCACGTACGATCGGACCGATCTGGGAAGCTAACCATATGTGGCTGATCATCGTGATCGTTATTTTATTTACCGGCTTTCCGGATATTTACGCATCAGTATCAACCTATCTGCATATTCCTTTATTAATCATGCTCATGGGAATTATTGCAAGAGGTACTGCTTTTGCATTCCGTCACTATGATGCGGTTGAAGATTTTATGCAGGCCGTCTATAATAAAATATTCCGTTATTCCAGTTTTATAACTCCATTTTTTCTTGGCATCATTGCGGCCAGCGCAGTTTCAGGCACTATCAACCCGGATGCAAAGGGTTTTGCTGATGCCTATATTTTTTCATGGCTGCATTTTTTTTCAATTTCGGTTGGATTGTTTACAGTATGCATTTGTGGATATCTGGCAGCGATTTTTTTGATCGGTGAAACCGAAACACCTGAAGAACGCAGGCGATATATTGTTAAAGCCAGATCCATGAATATAGCAGCGGTTATTTCGGGAGCGCTTGTTTTTCTCGCTGCGGCCCATGATCATGTGCCACTGACCAAATGGTTGTTTGGAAATCCCGTGGGTATAGCAGCTATCGCAGCCGCCATTGCTTCATTGATTTTGCAATGGATCCTGATACGGCATGGGCAGAAAATAATTATTCGTATGCTGGCCGGATTCCAGATTACCATGCTGCTGGTAGCAACCACATTATTTCATTACCCAAAGATTATTTTATTTTCAGGAGAACGATATCTTTCATTATTGGAACATCATGGGGATGATAAGGCCATCGAGTCCCTCGCCATGGCATTACTGATTGGAAGCTTATTTATTTTGCCTGCGCTTTTTTATCTCATCTACAGCTTTCAGAAAAAACAGCCAGGCGAAGTTTGAACGCTTAACGCGTAACGCTTAACGCATTAAGTGCAACATGGACATTTTAAAATGTAAATATGTATTGCTTTAAGCTTCGCATAAGCGTTACGCATTACGCGTTAAGCATAAAGCGTTACGCGTTCCGCGTTACGCGTTAAGCGTTAAGTGTTATTGTTCCTCAACAACTTTTTTCTTCTTCTTGTCCTTATGATAAATTTTCCTTGCTTTTTCAATCAGCTGGATGTATTCAGTTTGTGATACGTCACTGGATTCATAGCTTGCTTTGGCTATCAGGGAAAGTTCATCCCAACTGGTTTTTGCAGTATAAGAGGATTTTTTCAGCAGTCCTCCGAACAACGCAACGGAGGCGGAAAAACGGTAGTAATTCGGAAGATCCGCAAAGGGCACAAAGTGATAGGCCACGTCAAATTCCTCCAGATGGTTGATATTTTCAACGGGCAACTGGTAATGCATTCTCATTTTAGCAAAAGGAACAGTATGAAATGTATTCACTGTTTCCAATTGCACAGGATCTATTTCTATCAGGGCCATCAACGAATGTCCGGATCCGATTTCACCTCCCTGTAATACATTCAACGTGTCCTCCAATGCGCTTGCCTTGTTATCAAAACCGATCAGGCGATAGCTTTTAACGACAGCCGGATCAAAACGGATATCGATATATGCATCTTTTGCAACAGCGTAAATAGTTTGTGCAAATTCCTGCATCAAAACTTTTTCGGCTTCCTTCTCATTGTCCAGGTAGGCAAAATTTCCTTTGCCCTGGTTGGCCAGTACTTCCAGTTTTGAATCTTTATAATTTCCCATGCCAACGCCCAAACACGTGAGATAAATTTCAGAGGAACGGTAGCTATTGATGAGTTGATTGAGCTCTTCCTCTGATTGCTGACCCACATTAAAATCTCCGTCTGTTGCGAGGATCACACGGTTGGTGCCGCCCTTGATAAAAGTGCTTTTTGCCAGCTGGTAAGCTGCGCGAATGCCGCCCTCCCCGGGTGTAGATCCGCCGGCTTCCAGTTGCGCAATGGACTCAAGAATTTTCTTTTTTTCCGCCCCGCTGGTTGGCGTAAGCCATACTCCGTTCACACCGCCATAGACTACAATGGAAACTGTATCCATCTGACGAAGGTTATTGATCATGAGGCTGAATGCGGATTTTAACAGGGGCAACCGGTTCGGCAGGTCCATCGAGCCGGATACATCGATCAGGAAAACAAGATTGGCCGGCGGGATACTATCCAGCCTTGCTTTTTTTGCGCAAATATTTAAGAACAGTAACTCGTGCGCGGCATTCCAGGGGCAGGAAGAAATAATCGACTGGTAGTTAAAAACACTGTCGTAACCCGGCTCAGTATAATGAATGTTGAAGTAGTTCATCATTTCTTCCAGACGAATGGCATCCGGAGGAACGATATTATCCAGATTGATAAAGCGCCGGATATTACTATAAGAAGCTTTATTGATATTGATGGCAAAGCCCGTTTCCGGATATTCATCAGCCGGTATGAATGGGTTTTCGAGTAGTGAGCTATAGGTCTCCGCACCAACGGTCCAGCGGTTTCTCATCTCTGACGACAGGTTCCTGGTTAAAGACCATAACCGGTTTGAAGGTTTTGGTGGCGGAGCAAAACGTGCTTTAAGAGTGATCGTTTGATATTTATCTGCATTTACGGCGACTATATTGGTGTAAAATCCATCAGCGACAATGGTCATGGTATCCAGTGCCCGTGGAATGGTGATACCAAAGCCGCCCATGGATCCGGAATAGTATAAGTACTCGCTGGACTGGAGCCGGATTTTTACATTGCTGACGGGATTTTTCTGTTCATCCCTGATTTCGCCCCGGAGATAGTATTGTCCATGGCCCTGCAGGCAGGTGCATAAGGCTATACATATGGTTAGCACGGTTTTCAAATAGAATATATTGGTTACGGGCAATCTGTTAACTATAACGTTCTTTACTCAGATAGCTGATAAATTGAGGCTGTATTCCTTCCAAGGCCGTTATAGTCCAAACCATAGCCCACTACAAATTTATCAGGAATTTCGAATCCTTTATAATCTACTTTCAGTGGATATACTGTTGCCGCCGGTTTATGTAAGAGGGCAACGATCTTAAGAGAGGCCGGCTGCTGATGCATTAACTGCGGAAGAAATTCGTTCAGGGTCTTACCGGTATCCACAATATCTTCCAGGATCACTACATGACGGTCATATAATTCGATATCCAGTCCAATCGCAGTTATCACCTGTCCGGATGATTTCATTCCTTTATAAGAAGCCAGTTTTATAAAAGAAATCTCCGCATCGATTATAAGGGATTTAAAAAGATCAGCAGCAAAAATGAAAGCGCCATTCAGAACGGCGATGAAAATGGGGTTTTTATGCTCGTAATCCCTATTCAGGGCATTAGCCAATTCGCCTACTTTCTGTTGTATGTCTTCTTTGGAAATATAAAGGGTAAAAATTTTATCATGTATTCGAATCCTGGTCATATGATGTTTTAGGAGGAGGGGATAGTCGTTTTTATGCTGGCTGAATTTTTCAGGGCTGGTTTGTTTCCAGCCATCATTTGCAGGTAGAGCTTTTCACCGGGCGCCGGTTCTTCCCCCGGTCTCAACCGGTTGAACGCGAGAATACTTTCATAACGTATTCCTTCTGACTGACATATGGAGTATATGGATTCTCCGGGCTGAACAATGTGAAAAGCAGTAAATCCGATTTTTCTCTTACGCTGCAGAAAAATAAGTTGATCATTACTGAGGATGTCTTCCTGTTTCATATCATTAAACTCAAGCAGGTGAGCCAGGGGAATTTCATATTGGTTTGACAGGTACAATAGCGAAACGCCTGCCTTCGCATAGATACATTTTGCAGCGTTGATGGAAAATGCGCCATCCGGATATAAAGTGGCGGGAGCAGCCTTTTGTATGGATGAATCTGTGAAACCCGGCAGGGAGGCGCGCATCATATCACCGGCAAGACTGCCTTCCACAGGCTGTTCTGCCGGAAGCTTACCCATCGCAATCAGGCTGTATTTTTCGAGATCATAATCTTCGATCAGTTTTATCAGGATCTGTGAATATTTAATGTTCGTAGCATAACCCGCTTTTTTTAAACCGTAGGCCCATCCTTCGTAATCTTCCGGATTTAATTTAAAAAGTAAGGCATAGCGGGGTGTCTGTTTTAAATAATCCGAATGGTCTTTGTATGAATCCGCAGCGATCGCATAACTGCGAAAACATTCTCCTTTCGCATCGTCATCATGATAAACAGTCTGACCCGTCCAGGACGCCTTGCATTTTATCCCGAAATGATTATTGGAGGCGATGACCAGTTCGCTGGTACCGGCGCTGGTTTCATGTATTCCCTGGGCCAGAATAATGGAGGCAGGGACACCGGATCGCTGCATTTCAGCGATCGCCAGAAATTTATATGTATTGATATAGGCATTTACCTGCTCAGGAGTTTGCGCAGATACCCAACCGGAAAAGGACATTATAATAAGCAGTATCTGAAGTTTTAAACGCATCAGCCGATTTTATTTTTTGCGGATCAGATAAACGCCATCCCGAAGTGTCAGCATTATTTTTTCCACCCGGTCGTCTGAATTTATCATTTCATTAAAAGCCTGGATGGCTTTTGCACTCTTTCCTTTTACTTCCTTTTCCAGTACCTGTCCGTGAAACAAAACGTTATCTGCCATGATCAGACAGCCGGGTTTAAGTTTTGGAACCAGGGCCTGATAATAATCTGCATATCCCGTTTTATCGGCATCTATAAATATCAGATCCCAGGGGTAATGAAGTGTATTGAGCAGCTCTAACGCGTTTCCGGTGTGTAAAATTATTTTATTAGCTGTTTTAGATTTCTTAAAGTTTTCCCGGGCAGCTGCAGCTGCTTCCTCATCGATCTCGATGGTATGCAGTTCCCCACCCGGTTTCAGACCTTTTTCCAGGCATAAAGCACTGTAACCCAGGAATGTACCTATTTCAAGGATATACATTGGATTTAGTAAACGGCTGATCATTTCCAGGAATTTCCCCTGCAAGGCACCACTCAGCATATGTGCCTCCGGATGATCCCGCATCGTTTGGGCTTCGATTTCATTCAGCAGGCTGTCTTCCTGCCTGGAGTGATTTTCGGCATAAATCTGCGCCTTTGGGTTGATCAGGTCCATTTTTACAAATTTACATATTCATGGATAAACACGGTACTAATGTGGTGAATGTGGAAGGTGGGGAATGTGGGAATTCAAAGTGGAGTGTACTAATGACAGTGTGGTCGTGTGAGATTTTTGACGATAAATAGCAAAACCCAGCGGGGCGAAAGTATTGTCCCACACTTCTACATTATCATTAGTACACTCCACTTTGAATTCCCACATTTCTCACCCTTCCACGTTCACCACACTAGATAGGTTTGGGTTTACTGATGAGGAATAATCCAATGAATGTTAATATGCCATTGATCAATAAAAGCTCCAGACCGATATGAAAGTTTCCGAAAATATATTCCTGGTATTTGTCCAGGAAATAACAACAGATGGGTGATAATACACAAACCAGGGGCACCCATTTATTTATCAGACTGCGGCGTGTCAGGATCGAGAAGGAGAATAAACCGAGTAAAGGTCCGTAAGTATAAGTGGCCACTTTAAGAATGATTCCAATCATGCTGTCGCTGGAAATCCATTTATATATCAGTACAAAAATCAAAAAAACGAAAATAAAGACGAGGTGCACCCGCTGACGGATTTTTTTTCTTCTGGCCTCATCCAGTTGCTCATTACGGTTGATACCGAGGATATCAATACAAAAAGATGCAGTCAGGGCAGTTATCGCACCGTCAGAACTGGGGAACAGGGCAGAAATGAGGGCAATGATAAAAATAACAGAAACGATATGCGGCATATGGTGCAGCGCCAGTTCCGGAAACAGATGATCGCCTGTTACGGGAATATTTTCTGCCGCTCCGAATAAGTGTAAAAGTCCACCGAGGAACAAGAAAAGAAAAATCACCAGCAGCATGATGAATCCCAGCACCACCATATTCTTTTGCGAGTCCCTAAGTGTTTTTACGGAAATACTTTTCTGCATCATTTCCTGATCCATGCCTGTCATGGTTACCGTTATAAATATCCCCGCAACGATTTGCTTCAGGAAGAACATCTTGCTGTCGGGGTCCGTGAAGAAAATTTTGGAATATCCTTTCACCTGCAACGCCTGGAACGCACCGGAGAGATTCAGGTTGAGATGATGTAAGATATAGATGACGCAAATCAGCATACCGCCGAGCATACAGGTCGTTTGAAGGGTATCCGTCCAGACAATGGTTTTCACGCCCCCTTCATAAGTATACAATAAGATCATCAGCAGTATAATGAGGGTGGTGAGCCAAAAGGGAACATGAAATCCTGAGAGGATAGCATCCTGTAAAATGTTTACAACCAGGTAAAGTCTTGCGGTAGCCCCCAGTACCCTCGACAGAATAAAAAAAGCAGCTCCCGTTTTATAGGAACTCATGCCCAGCCTCTCATTCAGATAATTGTAGATGGAAGTGAGGTGAAGTCGGTAATAGAGCGGCAACAGCACATAGGCAATCAGGATATAGCCCAGAAAATAACCCAGCGTAATTTGAAAATAGGAAAACGAGTCGCGGGCAACAGCACCCGGGACACTGACAAACGTTACACCAGACAGAGAAGTGCCGATCATTCCAAAAGCCACCAGCATCCAGTTGGAATTCCGGTTACCGATAAAAAAGGATTCATTATTGGAACCCCTCGAAGTGCGGTAGGCCACTACAAGCAGTAAAACGAAATAAGCCACCACAAAGGAGAACAGTAAGAGGGGAGACATGCCTGGATGTGAAATTAGTGATTGAAAATTAGGAAATGCAATATTAAAATTTCAATTTTAATAGTTCTCTCAACGTCAACATTCTATGAATATTGAATCCGTAGCCGTTTTTTGCGGTTCCCACAGTGGAAAAAATCCTTTGTTTACTGAACATGTCAAAGAGCTTGGCAAACTGCTGGCCATGCTAAAAGTCAAACTGGTTTATGGGGGTGGGCATAAAGGGCTGATGGGCACATTGGCTGATTCGGTACTGGCGCACGAAGGCCGTATCATGGGCATCATTCCTGAATTACTGATCGAATGGGAAGTGCAGCACAAGGGACTTACCGAGCTCGCGGTTGTTCCGGATATGCATACCCGTAAGAAAATGATCTATGATCATTGCGACGCCGTGATTGTGCTGCCGGGTGGTTTTGGAACCATGGATGAATTATTTGAAATCCTTACCTGGAACCAGCTCAAGATCCATCACAAGAAAATTTATATTCTCAATTCAGACGGATTTTATAATCATCTGCAGAAACATATCAACCAAATGAAGAAGGAAGGTTTCCTGCAGGATGACCTGTTGGAGTCGATTTATTTCTGTCATACACCGATTGAGCTTTTCAACAAGATCAGCTGATTAAAAATCAGCTGATCTTGTTGAAAGTGTGGTGAACGTGGAAGGGTGGTGAATATGGGAATTCAAAATGAAATGTGGTAATGACAATATGCTGATGTGTTTTTCCATCCCACACGTGCGGGATCATTTCCTTTTTAGCTTTCACATTCTTACCCTTCAGGACTCCTTTATACGCGTTAAGCGTTATGCGTTAAGCGTTCGGCTTATTTAGAACCCAATGTTGTATCCAAACCCATAAACCGCCTGGTGATAATAGGGCGACCAGATATTCTGAAGCACATCGTACATGACGCTGATCGTAATAGCACCATTTGCACCCGTTGGAATAGCGGCACCACCGCCCATTAAAAGAGAAGGGACAAACTGATTGATTTTAAGTTCCGGAAGATTCTGACCGTTATCGGGAACCTGGCTCGCCCACATATAATTCAATTCCGGCTGGACCTGTATAAATAGTTGTGGAATTGGATATACCCTTCCAAAAATGCTCATACCGACATAGGATTGTTTGGAAGTATAAAATCCGTCATCATAACCATAATAAGAATAATTCACTCCTACACCTGCTGCCAAAACATTTGTAAAATGATATCCCACCAGCGGGGAAATATTAACGATCGTATAGGTGCCAAAAGCCAGACCCAGATTTCCACCTACAAATAGTTTCGATTTATCAAATCCTTTTCCATCGGAATCCTGGGCCACCGCACACTGCAGAATGCCCATGGTGATCATCAGCAGGCCAAAAAATTTCTTCATAGAATTTATATGAATAAAGGATGATTAGTTTTTAAAATTCGGACAAAGAGACTGATTCCTGGACCCGTTATTATCAGAATAATAACCATTACGTATAAGCGAAAATTCCCAGGCGCCGTTTCCGTTATTGTATTGTTTGAGGGAGGAGGTGGTGACGTCATAAGAAAACATGATCCGGATATCTTTATAAATAAATCCAATCATAGGAA
>JABDFX010000010.1 GCA_013286315.1 Bacteroidota bacterium
ATGAAGTACCCGATCATGTATGGGAAAAATCTCCCGCCTGGTTCGCATTCAAAGCAAGTCACTCTGAAATCAAAAGCACCAGTGATCTCTGGTATTATTTCTACGGCCGCGTAAACCAAATGGTCAAAGCCAAAGGACTTTATCTTTCCGGTTGGGAAGAAATGGGGTTGCGCAAAACCATACTTGATGGCAAATCCATATATCTGCCAAACCCTGATTTCGAACCGGAACATTTGCAAACCGATGTGTGGAATAATACACTGGGTGGAGGAAATGAAGATCTTGCTTACAAACTCGCTAATGGTGGATATAAGGTAGTGCTCACCTGCGTCACCCATCTTTATTTCGATATGGCTCACTATAAATCATTCGAAGAGCCGGGATACTATTGGGGTGCATTCACGGATATTGATAAACCGTTTTCATTTATTCCTTTTGATTATTTTAAGAATTCAAATGTTGACAAGGACGGTCTTCCGCTGAACAGAAATATTTTTATCGGTAAACAGCGGCTGACAGACTATGGCAAGAGCAATATCGTAGGCCTGCAAAGCGCAGTATGGGGAGAAAATATCAAGACGCCGGAGCGCTTGGAATACATGCTGTTGCCGAATCTGCTCGGTTTTGCTGAAAGAGCCTGGGCCAAAGATCCCGAATGGGCAACCACTGCGGATACAGCCCGGAGTAATCTTTTGTATGCGGAAGCCTGGTCCTCTTTTCTGAATGTCGTTGGTAAAAGAGCCCTGCCGATGCTCGATTACTATATGGGCGGTTATCATTATCGTGTGCCGAAACCGGGATTGATTTTGGCAGAGGGTAAATGGGTTGCCAGTATACAGTTTCCGGGTATGCCTCTCCGTTATACTATGGATGGCAAAGATCCTGACATCAAAAGCTTGATATATAAAGATCCGGTTCCAGCTAACGGGAAAACTTTACGATGCAGGGCTTTTGACAACAGGGGAAGAGGAGGAGCCATTGCGGGAGAATGAATTTTTTGAAAATGACCTCATCATCCCGCTGCTTCCGGCAAAAAAGGGCGTACGCTGATGAAGGGTATCGGGTGGAATATTCAATATGTCCAGATTCGCATCTGTGGCTTGCCCGCCGGCTATATCCAGGATAAAGGCAAAGGGATTACATTCATAAACCAGTCTGAGTTTACCCTTCGGATATTGCGCTGTTGCAGGATATAAAAAAATTCCGCCCTTCAAAAGATTCCTGTGCAGATCGGCTACCATGCTGCCGGTATAACGATGGGTATATGCAACGCCTGAATGATTTGTTCCATACTGACATGATCCGATGAATTGTTTTACTTTTTCATCATAGTCATAATAATTTCCGTGATTGACCGAATAAATATTTCCATCCCGGGGACACTTAATATCCGGATGGCTCAATGTAAATTCTCCCAGGGAAGGATCCAATGTAAATCCATTCACTCCCCTTCTTGTTGCGTAAACAAGCATTGTGGATGGCCCGTAAATAATATATCCGGCGGCCACCAGGTTTTTTCCTTTCTGCAAAAAATCTGTACGATCGCAGGCGGATTCCGTTTCCGTCAGACGCCTGTAAACGCCAAAGATGGTTCCGATCGAAATATTCACGTCAATATTGCTGCTGCCATCCAGCGGATCCAGTACGACCACGTATTTGGACTGATTGCAAATCTCTTCATCAAAACAAATAAAATCATCCAGTTCCTCAGAGGCCAGTCCTGCGCAACTAACCCCGCGTTGCAGTACAGTCATGAATGTCGCATTTGCAAATGCATCCAGTCGTTGCACAGATTCCCCCTGCACATTCAATTGTCCTGTATCCCCGAGTATATCCGCCAGACCGGCCCTGTTTACTTCGACATGCACGCGTTTGGCCGCCAGTGCTATATCGCGCAGTAGATTACTGAGTTCTCCGGTGGCCTGAGGAAGCATTCGGAGTTCCTGTTTTCTGAATTCCTCCAGTGTAAGGATGGTGCGGTTAATGATCATACCAGAATATTTTCTTCCATCATCACGGCTTCCTTTCTATTTTCAATGGCATGAATGGCCCTGATTGTTTTGATCACAGAATCAGGCGTGACAGAAATCGAATCGATTCCTTCTTCCACCAGGAACTGTGCAAAGTCCGGATGATCGGACGGACCCTGTCCGCATATGCCAACTTTCACAGCCGATGCTTTTGCCTGGCGTATCAACATTTTCAACATACGTTTAACGGCGACGTTTCGTTCGTCGTACAAATGAGCAACGAGTGCTGAATCCCTGTCAAGGCCAAGTGTGAGCTGGGTCAGATCATTGGAGCCGATGGAAAATCCGGTGATATGCGCTGCAAATTCCTTTGCCATTAAAATATTGGAAGGCAGTTCAGCCATGAGAAATAATTGCAAACCCGCTCTGTCTTTTTCCAAACCATATTCCGACATGATTTTCTTCACTTTGATCAGTTCCTCCACCGTACGGCAGAAGGGGATCATCACAGCTACGTTGCCGAGACCCATTTTCTCCCGCACATGGGCAATGGCTTTACATTCCAAACCGAACGCTTCACGATAGGATTCGGAATAATATCTTGAAGCACCACGCCATCCGATCATGGGATTCTCTTCCGCAGGTTCAAAATGCTCTCCGCCTGTCAGGTTTCGGTATTCATTCGTTTTGAAATCAGAAAAACGTACGATCACCGTATTCGGATAAAATGCAGCAGCGATTTTTGCTATACCAAAAGAAAGTTTCTGAATAAAAAACTGTTCTTCATTTTCAAAACCGCGGATGGATGATTTAATATGAGCAGATAAAACTTCATCTTTTAAAGTCTTGTGCCTGAGCAGCGCCATAGGATGGATGCCAATATAGTTATTGATGATGAATTCTTCACGGGCAAGGCCCACACCAGCATTGGGAATATTAGAGAAGCGGAATGCCAGTGAAGGCGATGCGACGTTTAACATCAGTTTGGTATTGATCTCCGGCAGTTCGTCCAGGCTCGTCTCAACGATATCGAATGGAAGGGTTCCGGAATACAGAAAGCCTTCATCACCTTCACTGCAGCTGGCTGTAACTTCCATGCCGTCTGTTAACCGGGTGGTTGCATTACGGCACCCAACAATGGCGGGCACACCCATTTCCCGGGCGATGATCGCTGCATGACAGGTTCTGCCGCCTTTATTTGTGATGATGGCAGAAGCTTTTTTCATAATAGGCTCCCAATCAGGATCCGTCATTTCGGTTACAAGCACATCACCTGCTTTGAATTCATTTCCATCTGTCAGTCGTTTATCGAGTGAATACATGATTTTCACACGGCCGCTGCCTATCTGATCACCCACAGCGATCCCTTTCAGAATCGGGGTCTGCTGATGTGGCTGCATTACATATTCCCTGAGTTTGGTATGATCCTTCCTGGAATGTATGGTCTCCGGTCTTGCCTGTACAATAAAAAGTTCATGTGTCATGCCGTCTACGGCCCATTCAATGTCCATCGGACACCAGTGGCCTTTCAACCGGGTATAATAATTTTCGATGATCACAACCCATTTGGCCAGTTGCATGATCTGTTGATCGTTGAGGCAAAATTTATTCTGAACGGATTTTTCTACCGGAATGATTTTAACTCGTTCATCCGGGTCATCGCCATACACCATCATCTGATCCTTCAACCCCAGTTTCTTTTCGATGATCGGAATATATTGATCGTTCAGCAATGGTTTAAAAACAATAAATTCATCCGGCGAAATACTTCCCTGCACGATCAGTTCACCCAAACCAAATATACCATTGATCACTACTGCATCCTTAAAACCCGATTCTGTATCAAGGGAAAAAGCTACTCCGGAACTTCCCAGATCAGAACGCACCATTTTCTGAATACATACTGAAATGCCAATGGCAAAATGATCGAATCCAAAATTCCGGCGATAACTGATGGCCCGGTCTGTAAATAAAGACGCAAAACAATTCCGGACCGCGTCCATGATGGCGGCCGGTCCGCGCACATTCAGATAGGTTTCCTGCTGACCGGCAAAACTTGCGTCCGGCAGATCTTCTGCGGTAGCAGAAGACCTCACGGCGACGTCTGTTATCTCCTGCCCGTATTCTGCTGAAAGACGGTAATAAGCATCAATAATCATATTACTCAGGTCCGGCGGAAACTTGGTATTCCGGATCATATTGCGGACCTGAAGTCCGGCCCTGCGCAATGACTCCATGTTTTCATAATCAATGTCAGCAATGAGGATACTGATTTTATCGGCCAGCTGATTGTAAGAAATAAAAGACTGGTATGCATCGACGGTAATGATAAAGCCTGCCGGAATACGGATACCCAGTTTGCTGAGGTGCTGAATCATTTCTCCCAGGGAAGCATTCTTACCCCCCACCCTTTCAATATCACTGATACCTGCTTCCTGCAGACCCAGTATGAATTTATTTTCCATATACTCCTGATTTTTTTTCAAAAGTATAAGATGGCCGATTCAACCCCTGGCTTCCATTTGACCTATTTTTGTACTATCTTAACCTGTATTTGGCGTAAACCAGACATAATAGGTACATTATGCTACAAGTGTAATAAATACATAATATAAAAACCAACTATCGGTGAAACCCCATTTATTGAAAATTCCGAAGGAGGCCGGGCATTCTTTCAGTGTGCGTTATGATGTGGTTTCGTTTTTTTACAACAAATGGCATTATCATCCAGAACTCGAACTGGTGTATATTATTGACGCCTCAGGCAGACAATTTATCGGTGACAGCATTCACCATTTTAAAAACAACGATCTGATACTGGTCGGTTCCAACCTGCCACATTTATGGCACTGTGATGAAAAATTTCTTGAGAAGGGCTCAAAACTAAAAGTAGAAGCCATCATCGTACATTTTTTGCCGGATTGTTTCGGTCCGGAATTTTTTAAGATGCCTGAGAACAAAGCCCTGCTTAATCTTTTTCAAAAAGCGGAGATGGGCATTCGCATAAAAGATCAGTCGAGGGATATCGTTTGTAGTTTGATGCGACGCCTGGTAACCGCAAAAAACAGTGAGCGCATCATTTTGCTTTTGCAGATACTGGAAACGATAGCCTGTTCGGAGCAGACGAAAACGATTTGCAGTGAAGGACTGAGTTTTCAATACAGTCAGTCGGAAGCTAATCGCTTGAACAATATCTACCAGTATATCCTCACGCATTTTTCCCGGCAACTGACACTGGAGGAAATTGCAAAAATTGCCCACCTGACGCCGAATGGTTTTTGCAGGTATTTCAAATCCCGGATCAAAAAACCATTTTCAAAATTTCTTTTGGAAGTCAGGATAGGACACGCGTGTAAACTGCTGGCTGAATCGGAAAAATCGGTTGCAGAAATCTGTTTTGAAAGCGGCTTCAATAATTTCTCCAACTTTAACCGTCATTTTAAATCCATTGCGGGCAGAACACCACTGAATCACCGGAAATATTACCAGGAAATCAGGGCTGTGCGGATGAGGATTTCGGAGGGATAAAATAATACAAAATTAAGTTAATATCCATCTGTAGTTTGAGGGCGCAATATTCAGACACCCGTAAGCAACTCCATTCACCGTAGCTTCGTATCGGTCATTTGTATTATCTTCATTAACCCTGGCCGGTATTTTTTTAACTGATCATGATTTTCTTAACATACTGACTAAAAATTGATATATGAAACTTAGCCTCGTGGGCTTATTCCTGCTCCTTTCTTCTTCCATTTTCGCTCAACTAACGGTAACAGAACAATTTCAAAAAATTTCAACCCAACAGCAGGCACAACAATTCATTGATGCTAATCCGACACTCAAACCTGTCCTTTTGCATCTTTCTAACGGGAAAGACTCAACGCTGATTGACAAAAGATTACTGAGACAGAATAAGGGTGATGTATTTTCCGTCGGGTATGTTACCTATAAAGTGCTTGAAGCAAAAGACACGGTTGACTACCGGGCCAGTTATATTTTCCTGGACGGTTCCACTTTGTCCGTTCCAGAGATTGACAGTCTCAAAAAAATCATAGTACAGAAAGCCACTGCCGGTGCCTCTTTTGAACAACTTTCTGATCAATATACGATGGATGGCAATACCACCCATGGTGATACCGGATGGTTTTTCGGAGTAGAAATGATGCCCAAGGAATTTCAGGATGCTGTATCGAAACACAAAACGGGCGAGATCTTCTTTGTGGACGTATCAGAAAAACAATGGCACTATATAGTTAAAAAGACCTACGACGACCGGGAAAAAAAGGATATCACCGTACTACGGGCAAACGGGAGATGACTTTTTATTTCCCAAGCATCGGAAATAATTTCCTGACTTGTTCATCATTGGGCTGTGCGCCGTATTCGCATATTTCGAATGCCTCTGCATATTTTACTTTATCTGCGCGTTCCTTGCCATACCATTTAACCAGGGATGCTCTTGTTTGCGGATTGATGGTTCCGGCAGTCCGCTTGCTTAGCCAAATGATACGTTCTTCTTTACCTTCAGGAACCTCCGCAAGATAACCTCCGATCCATGGCAGCCATTCATACATCTGGGATACATGTGCATCCAGACCGGCAATTTTTTTGGCATAGGTGCTGGTTATATCGACTGTTATATCGGGACGAAACGGATTGGGTCTCTGAAAATGATCTTCGAAATATAAGAATACCGGATTTTTCGCGGGTGCAGGCGTTTCAGGAGCGATATTGGGCACGGCTACCATATAGGCAGCATCCTGTACCAGCACACCGGTATACCGATGATCGGGATGATAATCATTCGGACGAGGTGCCATCACGATATCTGCTTTCCATTCGCGAATCTTCCGGATGATCTCTAACCTTACTTCCAGCGTCGGCATCAATAATCCATCGTGATTATCGAGCACATCATAAGTGATCCCCAGCCGCTTTGCTACTTCCTGTGTTTCAGCATATCTTCTTTTTGCAAGTTCCTGGCCTTTTAATGTCTGGTGACCAGCGTCTCCGTTTGTAACGGAAACAAATTTTACGGCATATCCCATCTGTGCAAAAAGAGCGGCGGTACCACCGGACTTTTCATCACAATCATCCGGATGTGCGCCAAACATAATGATGCGAATTCTGCCGCTGTCCTGTTGTGCATTCATAGAATGAGTTAAACAAATAAGCAAACCGGCCAAAAGTAAAAATTTCATATAATACGATTTCATAAGGAATCTTTTAGAATTGGTTGCACTTTATTTTTTACGGGCAGCTGAAACCAGTGTTTTGCATAGGGTTTTACCAGTTCACGCGCGGCTGCCGGGGCCCAGGTACCTGCTTCATAAAAATGTAACTGTCTGGTCGGAAATTTCTTCCAGGCATTCAGAATGGGCATCACTACTTTCCACGCGGCATCCACCTGGTCGGCGCGCATGAATAGTGTCGCATCTCCTTCCAGCACATCCAGAATCAGGGCCTCATAGGCTTCGGGAATACTTTCGGTATAATTCTCCTGGTAAATGAAATCCATATCCACCGCCTGTAATTTCATTTCTAATCCCGGAACCTTACTTTCAAACAGCAGACAGATTTCCAGTTCCGGCTGAATACTGATGATTAACCGGTTGGGCACGATGTCATCCTTAAATATTTTATGCGGTGATTCTTTAAACTGAACAGCAATGACGGAGGTTTGTTTGGGAAGGGCCTTGCCTGTACCCAGGAAAAAGGGTACGCCCTTCCATCTCTTATTATCTATAAAAAATTTTGCCGCAACAAATGTTTCGGTAGTTGAACCGGATGAAACCTGATCCTCATTTCTATAGGCTGGAATCGGTTTATCATCCACCATGCCCGCTGTATATTGTCCGCGAACCACATTTTTAAAAACCTCCGCGGGTTTATAGATCCTCACGCTCTGCATCAGTCTTGTTTTGGCATTCCTGATCATTTCTGCCTGATAAGCATCAGGGCATTCCATCGCTACAATACAGAGCAATTGCAGCAGGTGATTCTGAATCATATCTCTCAGGGCACCACTGCTGTCGTAATAGCCACCACGTTTCCCTACTCCCACAGATTCAGCAACACTGATTTGAATATGATCGATATACTTATGATTCCATAAGGGTTCAAAAACATAATTGGCGAATCGAAAAGCCAGGATGTTTTGTACGGTTTCCTTTCCCAGGTAGTGATCGATCCGGTAAATCTGCGCTTCTGCAAAGCGTTTACCCAAAAATCGATTGAGTCTTTTTGATGAATCCAGGTCCGTACCAAATGGCTTTTCCACCACGATGCGGTCCTTTTTCTCCTGATGGCAGAGTTTTAGTTTATACAGAGAATCGGAAATGACTTCAATAAAACGTGGTGCTACGGCATAATAAAACAGGCGGGTGCCCCTTTGCTTGTTCTCCTTGTCGAATGAATCCAGTTTTTTCCTGAGACTGACAAAAGTATCCAGTTTCAGAAAATCTCCCTGGATATAACAGATCCTGGTGGAGAATTCATTCCATTTCATTTCGTCGGCCTTACCATTGCGACTGAATTCGTTAACACCCCCGAGCAGGTAATTTCTAAATTCCTCGTCACTGTCGGGTAGGAAATCAACACATATCAGACTAAAGGACGAGGGCAGGTGATTGCCTATAAACAGGTTGTATATGGCCGGGATCAGCTTCCGGTGTGTCAGGTCACCTTTTGCACCAAAAATGGTAATGGCGGCAGGATATAATTTCTTTCCTTTCATAGTTGAATGATTAAACTCCGAATATACTCAACCAGAAAGTTAATCCTAATCCCCTTTAAAAAAAAGACGTTATGAAAACGAAAGCTGGGCTATCACATTTGAAAGATCACTCATAACCCAATGTTCTACATATTTACCCTGCCTCAGCCGGATCATATCAATGACGTGGATGATGACCCTTTTTCCTATGGGCGGTATACCCATGAAATCAGCGGAATGGGATGGGTGAATGGCCTTCCTGGTGGCGACGAGGTCGCCTGATGACCAGGCTCATGGCATTTTTGCTTAGTATACTCCTTCCATGAAAGGAACCTGCGGAGCAGCATAATGGTGAAATATGATGTTCTCCTCTGCCTCCTTATTTTAGGGAAATATATCTTCAGGCAGTTTAAATATGATAATGTCCATGCAGTGTTTCCCGGCAAAGATAAATTTTTGCAACTAAGGGTTACCATGTAGAGAACAAAAAAAGAGCCTCTGGACAATTCAAATTTGAAAATAATGGATTAACTTTTTTATCAAAGAAATCAGTTATGCTTAAGAATTTTGTCAAAATTGCCTGGCGCAATCTGATCAGGAACCGCATATTCAGCATTATAAACATTGTTGGATTATCTTTTTCTGTTGCTTTTTGTCTGCTCCTGTTTTTTTATATACGGATAGAACAATCCTATGATAGTTTCTCTGAAAATAAGGATAGGCTCTATCGGTTTGAAAGCACCAACACATGGGGTTCTTCCGATACTAAATCAATCAGTCATCTTTTCAGTTTTTTTACAAGAGATAATGACATAGAAAATTTATTGTCGACCCCTTTAATTATCGGAAGGGATATAAAGCAAAACTTTCCGGAAGTTAAAAGCATTACCAGATTCCTGGATGACGATAACTCGATGGTCAGGATCAATAAACAGGTTTATAAAGTCGGGCATTTGTTATACGCAGACGACAATTTTTTCAAAAGCTTTTCTTTTCGGATTATAAAAGGAAATCCGGAAGGGTTAAAGGGCTCGGTGAAGAATGTTGTTATTTCTGATAATATGGCGAAGAAATATTTTGGCAGCGCAGAACCCATTGGCAAAACCCTGAACCTGTTTGGAGATAGTACAAAACTGTTTACCGTTGCAGCTATTGCAGCAAATGCCCCGGATAATTCCAGCATTCAATATGATATTGTTTTGCCTTTACAAGCTGATCCGCGTTATGAAATCAATATAAAAGAAAGATTTAATCACAGTGCACATTTGCTTTTTATTGAACTGAATCAGGGCGTATCAACTGTTGCATTTTCAAAAAAAATAAATAACTGGGCCAAAACATATTTCATTCCGGAGGTAAGACAATATAACAAAGACTTTGATTTTACAAAATACCGCTGGTACTTGCGTCCCCTGGCTGACTGCCATTATAATATATCAACACCCTGGGGACATTATACGGATGCAAAAAATATTTACCAACTGGCCTGTCTTGTTATCATTATCCTGCTCATTGCATCTTTAAACTATGTGTTGCTTGTCATTTCCAATGCGGCCGCCCGTTCCCAGGAAGTGGGTGTACGCAAAGTAATGGGTGCGAACAGAAAATCCATTATTATGCAGTTTTGGGTGGAAACCCAGATTATCGTTCTGATATCTGTAATGATTGGTCTGGTGCTGACGATGGTTTTGCTTCCTCTTTTTAATTCCATTGTAGGATCCGATCTCCATGCGAATGATATTTCCTGGAAAGATATTATTCCCGGCGTTTTATCCCTGTGTTTTATCCTCGGCGTCCTGGCTGGCTATTACCCGGCGTTGGTCATATCCCGAATGAAACCTGCGACTATTTTGAAAAGTTTCAGAACCTTTAAAATCAATCCGAATTTTTCAAAAATCCTGGTTGTGCTACAATACACTGTCTCCGTGGTGCTTATGATGTCGGCATTTATCATTAACCGGCAGATGCATTATATAAACAACAAAGATCTCGGATTTGACAAGGAGCAGGTATTCATGATCAGTAACCCCAGCTGGGACAGGGAATTCACAAAGCATATCAGGGAGCAACTGCAGAATTTTGCAGGAACATTGCCTTTTATTTCAGGATTTTCCGGAATGGGCGGCAATCTGGAAGGCGCAAACAATACGAACGGGTTTATTCTGAACGGAGAACAAAAATGGAGAAAACAGATAACAGTTGACTATGATTATTTTGAAATGCTGGGTATCAAATTCCTGCAGGGACGTCCTTTTTCCAGATTCATTTCATCTGATACCTCCAGAAAACTGCACCCTATTATCGTGAATGAAACATTATTCGGCATGTTGGGGGAAAAGGCGACACTGGGTGAATATAACAAGCCATTAGGAGGAACCATCATTGGAGTTGTAAAAGATTATCATTTTGAATCACTATCAAATAAAATTGAGCCTGAAGAACATGAGCTGACAAATGGTTTTGAAATGTCTTTCATGTTTAAAATAAAATCCGGACATATACCGGAAGCGATCTCCGCGCTCGGTCAAAAATGGAAAACGATAACAGATTACCCTTTTGAATATAGTTTTCTGGATGATGCCATTTCAAAAATGTATGAAGCGGACAACCGCTGGCAGAAGACTATACAGGCTTCCAGTTTCTTTGCCATTTTCATTGCGTGTATGGGATTGTTTGGTCTTTCTGCCATCAATGCGATCAACCGGACCAAAGAGATCGGTATCCGCAAAGTACTTGGTGCCAGTGTGAAGGATATTGCAGCCACACTTTCCTCCGGTTTTGTCACGATCATTACTATTGCGATTATCGTAGCAACACCATTAACCTATTGGATCATGAGCAGGTGGCTGGAGGACTTTGCCTACCGCATACATATCAACTGGTGGATGTTTGCTGCGGCGGGAGCCATTGCATTTACAATAGCCCTGGTTACCACAAGTTTTCAAACCATCAGAGCCGCTGCGATAAACCCTGTGGACAGTTTACGGACCGAGTAAATTTATTTCTCCCGCGACATTATTAATTTGGCTGAATGAAAATTCTTGTTACCGGAAGCAGCGGTCATTTGGGCGAGGCATTGATAAGGGTTCTAAGGGAAGAAGGAAAAGATGTGATGGGCATTGATATCCTGCCTTCGCCATTTACCGATCAGGTCGGATCGATCGCTGACAAAAACTTTGTCAGGAAAAACATGCGGGGTATAACAGATGTCCTGCATTCGGCCACTCTGCACAAACCACATGTAGCTACTCACGAAAAGCAACAATTCATCGATACCAATATCACGGGTACCTTAAATTTACTGGAAGTGTCTGTTGAAAATGCAGTACGTTCTTTTATTTTCACCAGTACGACCAGCACATTCGGCGATGCACTGAATCCGGGACCCGATTCACCGGCAGCCTGGATCACAGAGGATGTTGTTCCCATTCCAAAAAATATTTATGGTGTCACAAAAACCGCTGCAGAAGATCTCTGCCAGTTATTTTATCGCAATGATAAACTACCCTGTCTTGTTTTGAAGACATCCCGTTTTTTCCCGGAAGAAGATGATGACAGTACGATTGCAACAAAATATACAGATGATAATGCCAAGGCCAACGAATATTTATACAGGCGGGTTGATACGGAGGATGTGGTCAGCGCCCATCTGCTGGCTATGGAGAAAGCGCCCCTGATCGGGTTCGGTAAATATATTATCAGCGCCACTACGCCATTTGAAATGGATCATTTGTGGGAATTGAAAAAAAATGTCCATGCCGTTGTAAAATCTTTGTATCCCGATTTTGAAACGATATACGCCAGACTTGGCTGGAAAATGTTTCCCTCGATCGGCCGGGTATATGTAAACAAAAAAAGCAAGAGAGGAACTGGGATGGAAACCCAAATATGATTTCCAATTTATACTTGATCAGTTAAAAAACGGTCAGTATTTCAAAAGCGAGTTGGTTGAATTGATCGGTTCCAAGGGATATCATCGTTCCCTTCCCGGACCTTCTTAAAGAAGTAGGTGATCTTTGGGAGGAGAAGAAAGCATCGTTGCATTTTTATCTTCAGATTCGGGAACCTTCCAGGTTTGGAAGTACGGAAACTCTTTGTGTCTACCCGCATAGACATGTATACCCCTTGTCCGCCGGCGATTCACTCTGAGTTCCACTGGTGGATAATTCTCAGGGTGCAGCAATCGTGGTTCAATATGTTGTTTGTATAAAAATTCGGTAATCAGCGTTTTGTCCATCCCCTCTTTGAGCATTTTGATCGTCTCACCCGTCAACAGACGGTAGAGAGTAAATTGCTTCAATTCCTTCGGAAGCCGATGATACAGGGCAGCTGCCACCGGAGAGGCTTCCTTTAACCTTTCAGTGCTTTTCCGGAATGAATCGTAGGCAGGGTTATGAAGCATGGTATTGCCTGTGCGCGAGGATGCCTTGCGTATAATATTAAGATCATGTAAAAAATAACCGCATATGACATTGTCAGATCCTGTTATTTTTATTTCGCCCTTATTAATGGCCACAGATGCTTTTTTATTTTTTCAACGAAATATGCCGGATAATATTACGTTCCGGAAAACAATAATTTGCCATCAACCGCTCCCGCTTTTGTGGTACCAACAGCGACCTATTCAGTAGCCTTATCTAAGCTCTATTCAAGCTCTAAGAAAGGAAGTTAACGCGCACTTTCATGTATATGGGGAAAGTAGCCGGCCCGGTAGGTATTGACAATGGACTTCGGAGTTAAAACATTGACTTCCATTGTCAGTGGAAGTTTGATGGAATCTGTATACCCGAAGGGCGTCCAATGTATAACGCGGTTTGGCTGTCTGATCATATATGGTTTGCCATTATGTTCGATAAAACTGCATTCCGGCAGATTTCCCAGCCTTTCATTGTACGTGAACTTGCTGCCGTTCGGGTTGATTCGTTCTCGCTGCATTATTTCATCTATTTCGCCAATAGGCGTCTTCACATTATATACATATAATGAATTGCCCTGCACCCAGGCGGCTTTAAAGCGGTTGAAATCTGCCCTCCTGCACTCAGCACAAGGTCGGTGACCGGCGGAAAAAGCTGTTGCTTCATCGAGAAAGAATAATTCGGTGTATTGATTAGGCGTCATCACCTCACGATGGCGGCCTTTAAATTCCAGAACACAGGTTATCCATCCTTTTAGACGGAATGGACGGATTATTTGCTGGTGTTCGTTGTGTATCAATCCCCGGTTACCCATCCAGACGCCTCTTGCTGTTGTCCGTATCAGCTGACCGAACGGATCTACCCGGTTTTGTAATGGATGTATTTGTATGGTATGAATTGTCTGCGGCATGAATACGAATACGAAACTGAAATTAATTAAAATAAAAACAGCGTTTGATTACATACAGAAACTGTTCGCAAACGAACAGTTCTTATATCAGCAATCAGTGGGCTTACTGATATTCAATCGATTAATGTTTTGGCACGGCATTGCATGATGTTGGTCAGAACAGACACAGATTTTTTCTAAATGTTTTTTTTACAGTGCTGCAACATGATTGAAAAACCTGCGTCTTATTTACAGACATCAATCACAACCAAATAAAACATTTAAAAATGAAAAAGAGAATTTTATCAATCGTAATCGGGCTGGCTTTGTTCAGCACCGTATTTGCCAAAGCACCTGAAAAAGCAACTGATCGCGCCATCGCATCTTTTATGAAAGAATTTCACAAGGCATCAGATGTCAGCTGGAGCGCAAACAGTAATTATATCATGGCTGCTTTCGAATTGGACAATCAAACACAATACGCTTACTATGATTATCAGGGTAACCTGGTCGGTGTGGTTCATCATATACTCACCAGCAGTTTGCCTTCTGATCTCAGCAAGGATATCAGGAAACATTATTCCAACTATTGGGTGTCTGAATTATTTCAGGTATCCTCTGATCAGGGTGATGCTTACTATATCCAGTTGAAGAATGCTGATGAAACTATTGTTCTGACTACAGAAGGTACCGGCAGCTGGCATCTGTATTCAACTCCAAAAGCAATCGTTACTCTCTGAAATATTTACAGCAGTCTGGTTTAGATTCTGAATCCCTCCGTTCCCGGAGGGGTTCTCTTTTTAAGCCCCTGCTGTTTTACATTCCATTCATTTCTTATGAGATCATTTCGTCCGATGATTAAATAAACAAGCCAAATGTTGAAAACGGAAAGCCAAATATAATAGACTGCTCCACGGGATTTGGCCGGACGTATCCAGACACAGCAATTCTAAATATGTTTTAGCATACGGTTAGGTTGATAAATGAATTGTTGAACTTCCTTGGAGTCGATTTTCGAAGACTGAGAAAATACAAAAGATATACAACCTATGTGCAGAAGTAAACAAAGCGCCATTCGCATAACCAAATATAAAGCAATAGAGCTGGAATTAAATTTCATCTCACTCTGAGCGAAGGCTCTTAACGGGATTTGCACGGGCCGCCTTTATTGCCTGGAAACTAACCGTTACCAAAGCAATTAAAATGGCGAGCACACCGGCCATTACAAACATCCACCAGGAAACAGGCACCCGGTATTCGTAATTCTCCAGCCATTTGTTCATGGCCAGCCAGGCAAGCGGTGATGCGATTAACAAGGCGATTAGCACAAGCCATAGAAATTCACTGGAAAGTAAATTGAATAAGGAAACAGGACTGGCTCCCAAAACTTTTCTGATGCCGAATTCTGCCGTACGCTGTTCAGAGGTAAATAACACAAGACCCAATAAACCGAGACAGGAAATAAATATCGCAATGAAGGAAAAATAATTGGTAAGCCGGCTTACCAGTTGTTCACTTGTATAAAGCTTTTGGTATTCTTCATCAGAAAACTGATAAGTAAAGGGAAATTTCGGGTTGAGCACTTTGCAAATTTTTTCCAGACTTACGAGGGCTTCCTTAGTTTTGCCTGATTCTGTTCTTACCAGGGCATTTCCATAATCTATATGTTCATCAAGCCGCAGCACCATCGGGTTTATTTTTTCATGCAGGGAATTGATATGAAAATCTTTCAGCACACCAATGATCCTTCCTTTCTTTCGCCAGAAAGTAAGCGGTTTACCAACGGGATCCTGATATCCGATAATTTTTAATGCTGATTCATTGACAATATAACCTGCGGAATCTGTTGTAAAATCTTTTGAGAAATCACGACCCTGCAGCATTTGCAGGTGCAGGGTTTTGATAAAATCATATCCTACAGTTGAATAAGTAAAATCAACGTCCAGATTTGGATTCTTTCCCTCCCAATCTACACCACCCGTTCCGTTATGCATTTCCGTAGGCGCATCTGTCATTCGGGTGACGTCCTTAATTCCCGGCATCTTTATCAGCTGGTTCTTAAACAATTCATATTTACCCGGGAGATCGCCTTCCAGCGGAATATAAATCAGGTTCTCCCGGTCGTATCCCAGGTTTGTATGTTGTATATAATCTACCTGCCTGCTTACAATAATCGTCCCGATGATCAATATAATCGAGAGCATGAATTGAAAAACAACCAGCCCCTTGCGAAACCATAGGGCACTCCTCGAAAATTTCAATGTCCCTTTCAATACCCGCACCGGCCTGAACGACGACAGGTACAATGCAGGATAGCTTCCTGAAATAACTCCAGTTACCAGCACGAGTCCGGTAATCCACCACCAGAATGTTGAATCATTAAACGGAATTTCAATATCCTTTGCAGTCAGATGATTAAACTGCGGCAGGATAAACACAACGAGCGCCAGTGAGATGATTACGGCAATTAATACGATCAGCAAAGTTTCGCCGATAAATTGTTTTATCAGGGCGATCCGCAATGCACCAACTACTTTTCTGACACCAATTTCCCTGGCGCGCTTTACTGATCTTGCCGTAGTGAGATTCATGAAATTGATACAGGCAATCAGTAAAATAAAAATGGCGACAATACTGAAAAGTTGCACATACTGAATCCTTCCCCCGGACAATTCTCCGAGTTTGTCAAAATTCGAATGCAGGTATATATCACCGAAACGTTGAATACCCAGCCGTATATAGAAATGTGCAGTCTGCTCTTTGTTATAATTATCAAGAAAGCGGCTGATCTTATTTTGAAATGCCTGAACGTTCGTACCCGGACGCAACATGAGTAATGTCGTCGGTCCGTTGTTGGACCAGTCCTTTGCCCATTCATGATCTTCCAGGAAACTCTGCCAGTTTAACATATAATCGAAACGGGTTGTGCTGTTTTTTGGGACTTCATCAAAAACGGCACTAATCTTCAGATCTTTTCTATTTTGGTAGCGGATCGTTTTGCCAATGGCTTTGGAAGGTGAACCAAAAAAATCTTCAGCCATCTTTTTTGAAATAGCAATATCCGTGGGTGTTTTGAGTGCGTTTGCGACATTGCCCTGCAATAAAGGATAGGTAAACATTTTGAAGAAGTCCTGCCCTGCATGATTTCCATCCTCCTTTATGATCTTATTGTTCGCCTCAAAAGTGCAGAGTTCATTCCATGCATAGTTGCTTGCATATTGCACTTCCGGAAATACTCTTTTCATTTCATCCGCCATGACACCGGGACCACCATGCCAGGCATTTACCTGGCCATCGCGGAATTGCTTTTCATAAACGCTGTATAATTGAGAACCATTTCTATGGAATGCATCCACTTTATACTCTTCATTCACCCATAGCATGATGAGCAGACTGCAGGCCAAACCCAGTGCCAGGCCCATGATATTGATTAAAGAAAATGTTTTGTTTTTCCAGAGATTTCTGTATGCCGTTTTCAAATAATTTTTGAACATGGAAGCATTTTTTGGTAAGGGATGAGCAGTATACCATCAGATGCATAAAAAAAATGCCAATCCGGGGGAATTATGATTTACAGCAAGTTGCAAATTGGGTTTCCACCAGACTGTTCGCTTCTGTTACAGCCATCGACTGTTTCTGAAACTTTACTGTGAAAAGGTCTTCTGGAAACGGGTTAACCCAAATGAATCCATTTAGAGTGTTACAGTTTTTACATTCTGCAAAACGGTCCCGTTCTTTATTTCATCAGAAGCAGATATCAATAAAAAGTCGCCATCTTTCAGATTGCCGTAAATTTCAACCAGGTCGTTGGCATCCCTCCCTGTCTTTACATTCACGCGCTGAGTCTGATTATTGACCACGCGAATAACAAAAACACTTTCGGTTGAATTGACAACGGATGTTTTGGGAACAATAAAAGTACTGTCACTGGCCGGCAGCGGAAGATTCACTTCAGCCACCATTCCCGGCAACAATTTTTTGTCGTTGTTGAACACATCCATTTCGACACGTTGCGAACGCAGGCGGTCATCAATGGATCCGGACAATCTTTTGATGGCTGCTTTGAATGATTGACCCGGCAGGGACCGGACTGTAAAACTCACTTCGTCTTTTTGATTCAGATACTGTGTATACGCCTCCGGAACTGACAACACCAATCGAAGTTGTTTCTGTTCCTGCAGGTTGAATAAAGGAAGCTCAGAACCCTTTCCGGAAGGTCCGACATAGGCACCCGGGTTCACATTCCTGGCCGTAATGACCCCATTGAACGGAGCCCTTATTTGCAGATAATTTTGTGTTTCTGTAATTTCTTTAGAAGCTGCCTGTGCTGCCTGAAATTGTGCGTAGTCAGAATTCTTTCGGGCAGCAGCCTGTTCCAGATCATTGGGTGATATCGTACCCGGTGTCTTGCTTGTTTCGAACATCCGGTCATAGTTCGCTTTACTTGCCAGGTAAATAGCCTCACGGGATTTAATCGTAGATTCTGCGCCCGCCAGTTGTGAATTCAATTCCGGTGCTTCCATGGTAGCGAGTAAATCGCCCTCTTTTACTTCTGAACCCACATCAACATACAATTTTTTGACAAAGCTGCTGACCTTCGCATACAGATCCACCTGTTGGTAGGCTATGAGTTGACCGGGTATTTGTAAAGAAGAAGACAATCGTCCCCTCTTCAGGGCAAATACCTGGGTTGTCGGAACATCTGTCTGTTTAGCGTCCGTTTTTTTCTTTGCTGCATTATCTTCCGATTGACAGCTATACAGCAATACCGTTATCAAAAGAATATTGATTAGCTTTTTTTTAAATCCTGAGAATATATATAGGCATTGATTCATTGCTGTGTTTTTGGACTATTTATTCGATTTCGCGGATGCATTTAATTCAGGAATATAATGTGCGCTGTCTTTATCTTCCGGATCAAGGGACACAGAAGCAATGGAAGCCTTGCCCTGCACCCAGGAGAATACCAGTGGTAATATAAATAATGCAGCAAAGGTAGAAGCTATCAAACCACCCACCACCGCGCGACCCAGGGGAGCTGCCTGGTCACCGCCGTCACCCCAGCCCGTTGCCATGGGCAGCATACCAAATACCATCGCCACACTCGTCATTAGGATGGGCCGCATTCGCAGGGCTGCGGATTCTTTTGCGCTGAGTAATGCATTTCCGGTGTGCATACGTAAATGCTCCGCATTCGTGATTAATAAAACAGAATTTGCAATAGACACTCCCACTGACATAATAATGCCCATATAGGATTGCAGATTGAGCGTGGATCCGGTCAGCAATAATGCTATTAATGAACCAAGAAGCACGGCAGGAAGGGTGGACAATACAACCAGCGATACTTTGAAAGACTGAAAATTAGCAGCCAGCATTAAGAAAATTACAGCAATGGCCGTAACTAATCCCAATTGCAAGCTATCCAAAGTATCAGACAAAACTTCACTCAGTCCCTTTGTTTCAACGCTCAGGCCACGCGGCAGATCACCCAGTGATTCAATCGCAGCCCGCACATCCTTTGTTGCCGTGCCCAGGTCCTTGTTATTTAAATTGGCCGTCACAGATAAATACGGGAGCGCACCCAGGTTGTCGTTTTCTCCATACGAAGTATCCTGAGTAACAGCTGCCACATCACCCAGTACCGGACGGGATTCATTACTCAACACCGGGATTTCACTGATATCATTGGTGCTGGTCATTTGATTTTCGGGCACTTCCACCTGCACGCCGTAACTGATATTACTTTTCGGATCGATCCATACATTTTTTTCTGTATATCGTGAAGACGAGGTCGCAGCAACCAAAGAGCGGGAAACGTCATTCAGGGTTACACCCATTTGTGCTGCCCTGATCCTGTCAATATCGATATTGATCGTGGGATATTTAATAGGTTGTGCCAGTTGAACGTCGCGTAAATAATCAATCTGCCTGAGTTTGTCAATTACCTTATTAGCGTACTGTTCATTGATCTTTTTATCCCTTCCGGTAATTCTGACCTCGATGGGCGTTGGCGACCCCTGGCTCAACACTTTATCCGTCAGCTCGATCGGTTCAAAGGAAAGCCGGACATCCGGCATGGTTGCCTTCATCTGATGTCGAAATCTTTCTTTCAATTCGTCCAGCTTCTCTTTGTAAGAATCTTTTAAAGCTACCTGCAGTACGGCTTCCTGTGGTCCGCTCATAAAAAGATAAATGGGACTGGTTGAAAACTGCCCCGGATGTTGTCCGACGAATGCTGACGTTACAGCTATATTTTCTTTTCCCACCAGATCTTCCAATATATGAAGGGCACTGATTGTTTTTTCTTCCGTCCTCTCCAGCCTCGTACCATCCGGCGCGCGTAATCTTACCTGGAACTGACCGGCATTTACTTTCGGTAATACGTCGCGGCCAATATTCTTAAACAACAGAGCAATCAGACCACAGGTCATCAGCGTATACAAAATAACAACAGGCCCCTGATAAGGAAAGAGGCGATCCAAAAATCGCAGGAAACGATTCCTGAATTTTTCAAAGCGGGTTAGATCCCCGTTTCCATTATTTAAACTTCTTTCCAGCAATTTCTTTTTCTGATCCCATGTATCCTGTTCCTCAGATGCGGTCAGTCCCAGGGCCGCGTATTCTTCCTCGTCCGTTAGTATATGTCCGTCTTTGGTTGATTGATGCTGATGCCCCTTCATCAGCCAGTTCGCCATGATCGGAACAAAGGTCTGCGCAAGGAAATAAGAAGTGATCATGGAGAAGGCAATAGCCATGGCCAGTGGTAAAAATAGTGAGCCGGGAATTCCGGTCATCGTAAAAGCGGGAGCAAATACCGCCAGGATACAGAGCAGGATCAGCAGTTTTGGAAATGCAATTTCCTTACAGGCATCCCAGATGGCCAATGCTTTTGGTTTTCCCAGAGCCAGGTGTTGATGTATATTTTCAATGGTTACCGTCGATTCATCTACCAATATCCCTATTGCGAGCGCCAATCCACTCAGCGTCATAATATTGATGGTCTGATTAAAAAGATATAGAAACAAGACACCCGAGATGATAGATGTCGGTATGGTCAAAACCACAATGAGTGCGCCCCTTCTGTCTCCTAGAAATAATAATACCATCAGGCCGGTCAGTATGGCACCAATGGCTCCTTCTGAAATCAAACTTTTTACAGCGTTGATTACATATACCGACTGGTCGAATTCATAGGACAGGGTTACGTCTTCCGGTAACTGGCTTTGAAAACGCGGAAGTGCTTTCTTCAGATTCTGCACAACTTCCCAGGTGGATGCATCCGCCGATTTTGTAACGGGCAGGTAAATAGAACGTTTCCCATTTACAAGTGCATATCCCGTGGTGATATCCGCGCCATCTTCTATGACGGCAATATCTCGCAGGTAAACATTTTCAACAGCCCCTTTAAAAATCGGAATATCTCCAAACTCCCTGATGTTTTTTATCGTCGTATTGGCAGGTGTAAAATAATTGTAATTCCCGATGCGTACATTACCCGCCGGCGTTGCCTGATTATTGTCTCTCAGTGCGGCTACTACCTGGTCGGGTGTCAGATGATGAACCCTTAGTAATTCAGGGTTTATTTTTATCAGCACCGTCCGGACATTGCCGCCAAAGGGCGCAGGAGATACCAGGCCCGGTACAGAGGTAAAAGAAGCACGCACATATACATTAGCCAGATCCATGAGTTCGTTATTCGAACGTGTTTTGCTGCTTAACACCAATTGTCCGATGGGTAACGTCGACGCATCGAAACGCAAAATAAACGGTGGTTGCGAACCGGGCGGGAAGGATGCCTGCGCCCGGTTGGTGAATGTGGTTACTTCGGCAGCCGCCTGGGCCATGTTCGTCCCCTGGTAAAACGTAAGTTTTATTAAAGTAAGTCCCTGGATATTTCTCGTTTCGATACTTTTTACACCGGATACATACAATAACAAACTCACGTATTGTTTTCCGAAAAAAGCTTCCATTTGGGTAGGCGTAAAACCACCATAGGGATGCGAGATAAAAATAACCGGAAGATTCAGTTCAGGAAAAATATCAATCTTGATATTACGCACGGCATTCACTCCGAAGAAAAATAAGCCCATTACGATCACCAGAATGGATATGGGCCTTCTGAGTGCGCTCCTGATTAATCCCATGAGAAGAAGTTTTGTAACATCATCATTTCCTATCGAATTTCATTTACAAAATAGCCATAATCCCCGCTGGCCGCAGCTTTGAGCAGCAGGGCCTGCCATACATTGCTGTTGGCAATATCCCTGTCTGTTTCCGCACGGTTGAGTATATACAGCGCCTGCGTAACATCCACAATATTTGTAAGGCCGTTTTTATATAACACGGACCTTTGCAAATAAGCATCCGAAGCAGCCTTCACCTGTACGGGCGCTTCATTATAATTGGCGACCGCATATTTTATTTTATCATCTGCCAGCGCCAGCTGCGTTTTGATTTGCTGGCTGACGAGTTCATATTCATTTTGCAAGCCCTTCGACGTCCACTCCTGCGCCGTAACCTGTTGATGAACACGTATGGGATTGGTTAAATTCCAGACAACACCGACGCCAAGCAGGTAGTTACTATTGGTGGGCTTTACGCCATTCCAGTAATCATGATTGAAAGCATCCGGATTCAGCTGACTATAGTTACTGCTAAAACCGGTTCCCCTGCTCTGCATTACACCGACGAAGGAGAATACCGGATACTTAAACCGGTCTATATATTTTTCCTGTTGTTTGCTTACGTTGATTCTGCTTTGATAGAACTTCAAAACCGGGTGCTGGTCTTCGCTCGCCGTGACTGAATCATACAGTGCGGCGGGAATCCGGTTTATGAAAACCGTATCGAGCTGAAATTTCTGATAGGGTGTGCCCATCAGCTGTGCCAGCTGGCTGGCTTGATCCGCCTCGTAATTAATGGCATTGGTCAAAGCTATTTTGGCATTAGAGACTTCTGCATTGGCCTGCGATGAATCCACGCCGGGGTTGAGTCCGTTTTTCGCACGTGCCAGAACAACCAGGTTCAGCTGGCTCGCTCGTTCCAGATTTTTCTGTTCTGATAATACAAGTCTTTGTGCTGCCAATAAATTGAGATAGGCACCCGAAACCCTCACTTGCAGTTGAAATTTTTCCTGTTCCAGGTCGCTGGCGTCCTGAAGAACCAGTGCTTCAGCTACTTTCACATTCTCGCGTACTCTCCCGAAGGTGAAAAAATCCCAGCTGATGTTTGCGAGGTACAATCCACCAAATGCAGCATTCCAGTTCTGTGAAAGAAAAGGTGGTCCGGAAGAAGCCACGCTAAACCCGCCAATGGGGATGACCGGTCCGAATTGTCCGTTGGCCGTACCATACGCCTGTTGAGCGGCCAGATTCAGATTCGGCAAATGATAGGTAGATGCTTCCTTTGCTGATGCCTGTGAAGATTTAAGATAATTGCCCTTTGCTTTTACGGTGCCATAGTTATTGAGCGCCGTATTCACCGCATCCTTTAAAGTCAGCGTCTGGCTGTTGGCCCGTATCCCCAATAGTAAAAACAAAGAAAAATATATCGCTCCCTTTACAATCCTGTCATGACTATCAAACATCGATTGGTTGGTTTATCCTTTGCATTCTGCAAAACAACCAAAATTACCAAACCAATTCTAATTGTGGTTAAACGATTCACCACGATTTTAAAACGATGAGGTTTTCAAACGTTTAACAAGATTTGTAGTGCATTCATCTATCATTTCCCTTACTGATCTCCTGATTGTTTTTCTGTTGACTCGGGAAATTTCATCGCGTTTTTAAAAAAGATGACAGATCATCTTGCAGCAACCGCTATATTTTAATCTTCTGCAATCATTACGCCTGCTGAGGTGAATCAAACTCCAGTATCCAATGCTTCCCAAATTTATCAGCAAGATCGCCGATCAGCCCGAAAAACATCTGATTGATGGGATGATTCACTTTTCCCCCTGATGAGAGCTTGTCAAACAGAGAACGCATTTCTTTTTCTGTTTTGCAAGCAAGGCTCATGTGCACCGTATTGCCTTCAATAAATTCACCCGGGACCATATCAGTCGCCATAATTTCAAAATTTTCTGTTTTTAAAGAAGAATGCAGAATGGAGTTGTGATAACTGGCAGGCATTTGGTCAGCTACGGGTGATTCTCCTGCAGTCATCAGCGAAAGTTCCCCACCAAATATTTCTTTGTAAAAACCCATGGCTTCTTTACAATTGCCATTAAATGTCAAATAAGGATTCAGCGTTGCCATAAAATTTGTTTTTGTTTGATTAATTCTTTTTTAATTACAATACAAAGTTGGTTCACAAAATGAAAGACCCGTAGTACGGAAAAGACAAACAAGGGGTGTTTTGCGACAATTATAATTCTTTGAGCAGGGTATCAATCTCCTTCTGACCCCAGTGTGGATTGATCCCTTCGTGTGAATCGGCAGCCAATTGCCGTTTGGCAAGATCCAGCAGTTGCTTCGCTTTTTTCTTATCACCTCCCCAGAGTTTGGGTGTCGAATATTTTTCCCAGCCATCCAGGTAATTCGCTCTTGGATTATCAGGATTTGTTTTTATGGCCAATTGAATATACTGACTGGCCACAGGTCCATATTGTCTGCCATAGCTCATGGGATTGATAAAAACCCGGGCCCTGTTTACCATACTTATAATGCAGTAAACTTCTGACAATTCTTTTTTTTGGGAACCTGTATCAAGAAGTGATCTCGATTTTTTGATTTCATTTTCTGCTTTATCTGCAAAAGGTTCAATCCGGTCGCCGTCCTGCTCGTAAAGCCATCCGATTTTTGCATTGCAGAACGCCGCATAATACCAGGGAAGCCAGCTGGTTTTTTCCTGCTGTGCGATGGACTCAAAACCGGCAGCCAGTTGCTGGTAATCTTTTACTGCTGTAGCCTGATCGAGTTTGGCCACTGCTGTCTTCATCTGCTGACTGTAGTTATCCTGTGCCTGAGTCAAATGGCCTAACAGAAAAATAATGGCGATAAATAAAATTGTCTTTTTCATTGTTTTTATTTTTTATGGTGATTTGAATTATAGATTCTCGTTGATAAAATCATTTCGGCGGTCAATACCGAAACTCATGAACAGGCCGATATAGAATGTTCTGGTGGCGGGCGGAGTCACGGCCATTTTGCTCATCCCATTATAACTGTAATAGTATCCGAAAACCTGTTTGCTCCCCAGCACATTATTACAGCCAAAGCCGATCCCGGAGTATTCCTTATTCTTCCATTTCGGAAATATTGAAAACAGGTAAGCAAAACTCAGATTCATTCCCTGGTACACGGGCGTTGTACCCTGGTCGTAGAAAAAAGGGGCACCGGAGGCATTTTGCTGAATATCATAATAGGGTCTCCCGGAAGCCAGTGTATACGCCATGTTCGCGCTCAGATTGATATCCTGGAAATATTTTTTAACAACCAGTGACAGCGTATGCGGCGTAGAGAATGAAGGGGCAATGGCATATGGAAAATCCATCCATTTCCGTTTTGTATCCAGGTAGGTGTAAGTGATCCAGTAATCAAGGTCTTTAAAAGTTTTCTTGTCTCTCCAAAACAACTCAACTCCCCTCGCATAACCGTTTCCGTTATTAGAATAGGAAGGATATGTGTTGATGAGCCCTTTGTAAGTCTTATAATAGGCTTCCATCCGGAAGAACCGGTTGCCTGCTTTTTTCTGGTAATTAATGATATAATGAGAGGCGCTGGAATAATCCAAATTGCGGTCCGCCGCCAGCCAGCTGATTTCGGGTAACTGATAAAAAATACCATATGCCATATTGATTTGTCCGCCATCGGGAAACCGGTAAGCCAGACTTACCCGGGGAGCCATGTTGGCGCTGTTTATGAGTGTGGAATATTCTGCACGGGCGCCTATTTTGGCTGCCATCGTTTTACTGATACGGATATCGCTTTCTGCGAATACAGCGATCAGATGATTAACCAGCCTGTTTGTTGTATCGGCCAGCGGATCATTCGATGAAAGCAGATCTCGATTATAAAAATATTCAGCTCCGAAACGTATCGCCTGGCCGTGTGGCAGTTGTTTTCTCAATACGAATTTTGCCTGGGCAACATTTGATTGGGTCGTGCTATCCAGATTATATTCATTATAGGGATAATCCGGCAGGAAAAGTTGCTGGTTTTTATTGTTGAACAAGCGGCGGGTTATTCCGTCTTTATAATAATTAAAAGCAATGACTGCATCTATTTTCCAGTTGTTCTTTAAAAATTCCTGGTAGGAAAGATTCGAATAAATATTGGTATTCAACTGTTGAAAGGATGACAGGAGGTTGCTGCTGTCAATAGCTGTATTCTGAATACCGATATTACTGTAACCATAATTGCAGTAAAATTTAAACATGCCGGTTTTACCGGTTCTGATCCGGAAATTAGCATCTGCTGAAAAGTATTCCGGCCCTTTAAAATAGTCAGGTATCTGGGGAACGATACGATTATAAAACTGGAGATTACCATAACCGGCGTTGATACCATAACTGCTTTTGTTGTCCTGAGCCAATTCCTGAAAACCGGCGCCTACATTTTGTGGGAAAATATGCAATGCAGCGGAAGACTTATCCGGCAGATCAACCGTTTCCAATATCAGGGCGCTGCTCATGGCCTCGCCATACAATGCTGAATATCCTCCGCTGCTGAATAAAATTCCTTTGAACAAAAAGGGGTTCAGTCTGGCCGGCTGTGGCAGACCCGGAACGCTGGCAAAATTGGGAGAAGGTAAAAGTGCGCCATCCACGAATTGTTTTGCTTCTGCATTGGTACCCCCGCGAACAAAAAGGCCTTCTTCTTCCCCGATCATTTGTGCTCCGGGTAATGTGCGAAGCGCATTGGCGATATCACCACCGTTTCCGGCAACTGTTACCGCGTCGATTGGTGTCAGTGCAGCTCCTTTTGCCTTATCACTGGCCTCGAAGCTTCCAACGCTGATGACGACGACATCTCCCAGGGTTTTTGTTTCAAAATCGAGTTCAATGTCCAGATGGATGATAGAATCATTCAGCACAATTTCCATTTCCCTGGTTGAATAACCGACCGATGATATTTCCAGTTTTCGTTTTCCTTTTCCCGAAAGTGTAAGTTGGAACCGGCCCGCAGAATCCGCATAAGCCCCCTGGTTTGTTTCCTTCACGTGTATGGTGGCGGCAGCCTGGGGATCGTTATTGCTATTGGTAACAATGCCCTTTACTGTCGTCTGGGCATTTGCAGTAACAGAGTATACCATGAAAAAAAGGAAATTCATTATTTTGTTTCGTCCTGCTGGTTTCATGTATTTTGATTTTCCAGACGAAAATATATCCGGCGACAGAGATATTTTCCCGTGAATCGATCAGCCGGATATATGTGCAGACAGGATGGGAGATTGTAAAGATCAGAGCGAGAGCATTTTTTCCAGGTCAGCCTTATATGATTCACTCAAAGGCAATTCGATGGCGCCGATGCAAACCAGGTCACGTTTGATGGCTGTTATTTTTTTTGCAGAGAGAATGTACGATTTATGTGTTCTCACAAACTGGTGGCCAGTGAGTTTTTCTTCCAGTGACTTCAAACTCATTCGGGTCATGATGGGTTTCTGATTATTGGCAAGAAATATTTTAACGTAATCCTTCATGCCCTCGATGTATAGAATATCCGGTATCCATATTTTTATCTGGTTGTATTCCACAAATACAAAAAAATAATCCGGTTGGGGATCCTTCTGAAGAGGTTTGCTTTGCAGGTTAAATAGATCATGGGCCTTGTTACAGGCTTTCAGGAAGCGCTCGAAAGACACGGGCTTAAGCAGGTAATCCACAGCCTGATGATTAAATCCCTCAAACGCATATTCCTTATAGGCGGTGATAAATATGACCATCGGAGGCTTTGGAAGAGATTCCAGAAACTGTAATCCGCTTAGTCCGGGCATCTGAATATCAAGAAATATCAGGTCCACCGTTTCACTTTGCAATGCTTCAGCGGCTTCCATTGCGTTTTTACAGCGTTTGACAAGATGCAGGAACGGAACCCGCCGGATATTATCCACCAGCAGGTCGAGTACCAGTCTTTCATCATCCACAGCAATACAATTCAACATGGCATCTCAAGATTTAATTTTACTGCATGAATACTGCCGTTATCTTCAATGGACAAATCATATTTCTTGGGATAGAGAAGATTTAATCTGTTTTTCACATTTGCCAATCCGATTCCGGAGCTTACATCTTTCGAATGATTGGCGCGGTTGTAATTATTGCTCACAGAAAAATACAATTTATTATCCCGCAGCGCGAGTGAAATTTTTATAAACGGATCGGGTACCATACCGATCCCGTGTTTGAACGCATTTTCCACAAAAGGCAATAAAAGCATGGGCTCGATATAACAATCAGGTTCATGCTCCTCTACGTCCAAAAACAAATTAAGGTCCTCACCGAAACGCAGATGCTGGAGTTCGATATAACTTCTCAAGTAAGAGATCTCCTGGCTGAGCAGAAATTTATCTTTGTTAGCATCATAGAGCATGTACCTGAGCAGATCGGAAAGTTTTAAGAGGGAGGGCTCCAGGAGCTCAGACTTTTGTCTTGCCAGCGCAACCATATTGGTCATCATATTAAACAGAAAATGCGGGCTGACCTGCGAACGCAGAAACCGGAGCTCTGATACCAATTGTTCGGACCTTCGCTCCTTTTCCAGTTTCTCCGCCCGCGTCCGGTCCGTAATATACCGGAAGATAAAACTGGCCAACAGAAAAGGAACTGGCGGGAAAAACAGAATCCGGTTATTTAATGGGGTCAGAATAAATTCCGGAAATACCCATTTAACAACGCCGAGTTTTGCATAATAAGAACAGGCCAGGATGATTCCAATGGCCAGCAAATACAGCCACCAGGTCCGCCTGTTAAACAGTTTGGGATAAAGGAAGTAAGCGTTCAGGTAGAATAACCCGATTTGATAGATATTGGTTACGGGAAAATAATATTCCGGCAGGCCGGTGTTAATCGTGAAATTGCGGAAAATGAACAATGGAATGATCAGCAGGGATGCCCATATGATGAGATGGATGCCGGGAGCTATATATTTCTGGGGTATCTGGAACATACTCATTTCTTCCCTGTAAAAATAGGTTGCCTTATCCATCCGTTCAAAGAGTGGCTATGAAAGCCCTGATTGTGTCTGCCAGAAGGTGGCATGTGTCTATGACCTCAAAAAGCGGAATGCCTAACGGGGAACGCTTCGTTCATTTCAATTTTATTAATCAATTGATATCAATTTATGAATACCGTTAAACTCGTACCTTATCCAACGCTTAACCTCACCTCTATTGTTATAATATGGTAATTTGAAATTTACAATTGACGTGGAATCGGTTAAGGTAATATCGCCCTTAAAATTACTTTGTGCCGAATAACCCTTTTCGTAGACAAGCCTCACACTATTTATCGAAAGTACCGCCATCGAGGGATATCACTTTTGTTTTCTGAACACGATTTGCTCGTTTTCTTTTTTTATGATTTGATCGAAGAATTCCCGCAGATTCCCATATTCTTCTGTGGTAAAGAAAGTCTTGTCAAGTTTCATCCGCATCTGAAGTTGTATGTTATCTCCGTTTTTTTCCAGTATGTATTCAAAATAGCCATCTTTATCATTTAGACTGATCTTTTGGGAGGCAGGCATTTCATCAATCGTATACCCTTTTGGAATGTCCAGAGACAACAAATAAATGTTATCCATCCGATAAGGCATTTCAATTATATATTTCCGATTGATCTCACTGAACGGATTTTTTTCGAAATAAGAGAAGATCACCGGACTAACATACAACAAATTCGCTTTGGCCGAATCCGTAAAATCGATGTCGGAACTGATGGTTAATGGTTTATCCGGATCTTTCAGGTCAAGGACCTCTTCATTAGAAAGACGGGTTATGTGATTTTTGATTTTTGAATTTAGGAATTTGTCCAAAGAGGTTTCCTTTATTTCCTCTCTCGATTTGTACGACATCTGAGAACCGCAGTTTAAAGTGAGGTTTCCGGATAAAACTCCCTTATCATCTGTAGTCATGATTACATTTGTCCGATTTTTTTCGATCAGGGAATCGGGAATAAGTGAAATAAATCTGCCTTTTTTTGTGTCGAGGGTCACAGCCCCGCCATTATAACAATAGGCAGGCAATCTCCCATAGGCATTCAGAGGCTGACTCGCATCCAGCAATACCTGCCTGCCATCTATGTCAGCAACGCATATCAGGTAGTTGTAGTCATTGGGCAGGGGATAGCTTAGATTGGCAACACCTTTATCCACCGTTGCTAAAAGAGCTGGACAAGCTTCAATACGCATTTGTTTCAGCATAGCGGTCAACAGCAGATTCAGATCGGCCACATTTCCGTATTTGTCTTTGAACGTTTCTTTGAGTCTCTGACTCAGAAAATAGTCACTGTGTGATGTACACGCAAAATGGTCTCTGAGATATTTGAAAATCGCAATAGAAATCTCCTTTTTTGTCTGAAACCCTGTCGTTACCTGTTCCAGATCCTTTTTTAACCAGCCAAACCGATCATCCTCAAAGTCTTCGACGCCCTCTATAAAATAATAAATATGACTGAATCCCTCCCAGCTGTCAGAGG
The DNA here is from genome assembly GCA_013286315.1 of Bacteroidota bacterium. Taxonomy (GTDB): domain Bacteria; phylum Bacteroidota; class Bacteroidia; order Chitinophagales; family Chitinophagaceae; genus Puia. The sequence continues at coordinate 30,629 of JABDFX010000010.1, forward strand.
AATAAAAATTATATGTTTGATAGTCGGTAAAGGTCCATCTATGCGACAGACTTAATTTGTCTTCATAATTTTTTATTGATTTTATATAGGGCTCGGGCGTAAGGCCGGGCTCGTTCTTTTTTATCCATTGGAAATGAATCAGCGGTGATTTAACCTGTAATAAAGGGTTGACGGTTTCATGATTGACGGGTTCTATAGTTTGTTTAAAAAAACTGGAATCTCCCTGGTATTTTATGGAATACAGGTTTGCATTCGGGAGAATCAGATCGTATTGGCTCCAAAGACAGGGATATTTATGCTGGAAACTCCAACTCAGGTCATGAATGACGTAAGAATATCGGCAGCTGTACATAACCTCAAAAATGGATCCTTCTTTTAGGGCCGGCATGGCGAATTTTACAGTAGCCCAATTCTTTCCTTGCTGCTGGATGATCACACTGGCACGATCGAGTTTCACTTCCTGAATGATGCCGTTGACACGATTATATGTTCTGCCTTCCAGCGATACCAGGCCCTCGTCCGGCAGCTTGATCATAATATTATGATAGGGAACCAGGGTACTCAGGTACAATGTAAACTGCCCGGCATCAAGCCCGTTTTTATTGACAACTTTGATTCGTATAAATCTTTTTAAAAGTATATCATCGTCTCCCCCTTCATTTCTTTCAAATGTCCGCTTTCCTATATCAAATAGGACGATCGCATTGGCTCCGGAGTCGGATGCGTTTCCCTGGATATCAAAATCGGCCATGGTGATTTTTCCAGGCTGGAAATCCGTTGAATCCTGTGCGTGGGCAATGTGTAGATAAATAAAAAGGCAGAATTGTAACAAGAATAAACACTTACTCTTCATAAAGTACCCGTGGGTTAATAGATAGATAATAACGCTTTTAAGGCTCCGGTATTTTAGTAATACAATAATATCAAACCTTTATGAGAAAAATCGCCTGCATTACGTTTTATAAAATTGAGCTAAGGGTTTTTACTTATCTCTCTTGATCTTTGTAAAATGAATGAAATCGCCTTGGGCCATTTGACTTACCTGACTTATTCAATTATTATTTGATTCTCAAACATATTTTTGAAAATCGATAAAGATTGTTCGTGAATGTCTTCACAACTATCTAACATAATGGCATGGAATATTCTTTTAATGCAAATCAAGACTTTCACGTAAATAATTGATGAAGCGAAAAATTATATAGAATTTATCATACCTAATGGCATAAACAAATAAGGGAAAACTCTTATCCGGTACAGATAAAACCGTTGCCCTTTTTGAAACTATTATTTTAAATAAATATTGTCTTGATGTTAAATGGGATACACGTCTGTGCGTCCATGTGGAGAGTAATTGGGAAGACCGATGCATCTGGAATTCACATGATCTGCGAAAGAAAGTTCGATAACGCTCGTGAGTATGTGGAGGAGCAAGGTAAAATCATAAAAGGATTAATTTTGATCTTAATCAAACAAACATGGCCATGTTGTTCCTAAGCATTCTGTTCTGGGCATTTTTCGCGTCATATGTCATTCACATCCTGGACGAAACCCTGCTCAATGGCGGCTTTGTTAAATGGATCTCGGATAATTTTTGGCCGACGTATAACGTCCGGATGTTCTTCTGGTTCAATGCCGCGTTTATCGTCGCGGTAGCAGTAAGCAATATTTTATTTGACAGTTTTGGCGGCCATTGGGTTATCCTGCCAATAATCTTTATAGCTGGATTTGTCACTCATGTTCTGACTGTCCACTTATACTGGACCTTTCGTCTCAACAGCTATTCACCGGGCCTGGTCACGAGCCTGCTTTACGTGGTCATCTTTTATCTCCTGATTAAATATGGCCTCGGCGGCCATCTCATCAGTCGCAAGGATTTTACAATCGGAACTTTGGTGGGCATAGCAACGCTGGGCGCGTTCCTGACAGTGGGGCCTACGGTGCTATTCCCCAGAATCACCCGCCATCGTCATTAGTGTTTTATCATGGGTTATGTCTTTTGGCGGCAACACTAACCCTTTAGGAGTGAAGTTGAGCTATTCCGGATCAGGCGGTTGTTTTTTATTTAATTTAGTTCATATTACCTGGTTATGAAGTTGGCCGTTCTCTTGTCTGTCACTCTTTGCTCAGCCACTTTATCTTATTGCCAAACCTGGAAGCGAACCGGAGTTGAGAATATGGGGCGGGAGATATTTTACAATCCGGAGAATATTACGATTCAGGATATAAGCCAACATAAAAATGTAATAAAGGCCTGGTTTAAGGAAATATTCGTCAACCAAAATGTGTCAGGCGCTATATTTTCTTCCGGATATACTTTGACGTTCTGCGCTTTCGATTGTAACGAAAAGACATGGTCCATCAATGAACTGATTTTCTGCAAACCATCGGGAGAGGTCATTCAGGATTATACTTATGAGTTTGACTGGAGAGAAGTACCTCCCGGATCTCCCATGGCATTATTGTCTTTTTTTATTTGCAATAAATATTCCGGAAAATAAAGATTCGCCGTATTTACAGCATATACCTTCTACGGAGGTAAAAGCAAGGATACTTATCCGGTAGATTTATTATTGAATGTGATACCCAGGAAGAAATTGATCACGATTGGGAAAAATTAGGTGAAGGCGGTAAATATGAAAAAATTACTTTTACAATGCGTAATTTCAAATATGGCTTTAGTCTTCAACAGCGATCAGAACCATAAAACAGTCTATCACAATCCGATTTCTGCCAACGATCTCAATGATGTGGGATTAACGGAAAGCCGGGAATCCATGTTGCTGGATACAGCTTTAATGAACATACAGAACTGGTGCTTTGATGGCTTTCGTATGGCCCGGTTTAACTTGGAACAAAAGGAGGAAACCTCATACGAAATATATAATAATATTGATGCAGTTAAAATATATTTTAACCGGCAAGGTCGTCATCATTCCAATTATCAACAATTATCGAAAAGCATTATACTCCGGGGTGGACAATGTAATATGTTATATTCCGATGAGTTGGACACCAGCGTAACACATATTGATAATCACTCAGAAATATTTACCCTTCAGTTAACTCGGGAATGTTTTATTGACCTACTGGACCAGGGTGGTATTGAACTGGATCTGTTTGGTGGAAATTTGGTCAGAAAACAACCTGCTCTGGTTTCTGGTCAATGGCTTACAGTCAATGCCTCAATGGATAAGTGCATTAGCGATATATTAAATTGCCCGTTTCGGCAGGAGATGAAAAAACTCTATATGAACTCAAAAGCAATAGAGTTGTTTGTACTATTCGCCCATAAAATTGATGAGAGAAAAGAACCGGATTTGCCCATAAGGAATCCGGCAGACACGGAAAAACTCTATTTCGCTAAAGATTGGCTGGTTCAGAACTATGCCAATCCAAATTCTATTACCTCACTCTCCAAAATATGCGGTTTGAATGAATTCAAGCTGAAGCAGGGGTTTAAGTCATTATTTAATAGTTCCGTAATAGATTTTCTAATCAATTATAGACTCGAAAAAGCCCAGGAGCTTTTATTGAATACCAAAAAGAATATTTCGGAAGTAGCCTATGAAACGGGATATACTTCCCCCGCTTATTTTGGAAAAGCTTTTAAAAAGAAATACGGCTATAGTCCCCGACATCTATAACCACCTTCTCATTCCCGATTTTACTATTTTCTATCCTGATTGTGCTATTTGAGTTGGTGAAAATAAATCAGCTTTAACCAGATATGGAATTTCTAAGCCCTCTTTAACAGGCAGAATATCTGGTAAATATGAAAATTATAATTATTATTTTAATTTGTTTGATAAATTTCTTTGCTATCCGCGGAGAATCCGGCCATCAGTCAAATAAACGAGATGGGCCAGTTCTCCTTCATTTTGACTCTGGGATATCTACCGGCAAATTATTACATACCATACCCGCTTCCGTGCGGCAAAAAGGGGATCAATATACGGAGGGTGGACACTGGTTGATACTTTGGAATTTCGTAAATGCTGCTTTGATAATATGGATATTTCTATTTCAAGGATTATCGTCTTACATTAAAAGCATTTCAGGTAGCATAGTAAGTCAGGATTTGAGCAACTCAGTATACCTGGCTCTCTATTTTATTGCGGATTATCTCCTGTCTCTACCTCTAAATATTTACCAGCATTTCACCCGTGAGAAACAATATGGATTTTTAAATCAAAACTTTATACAATGGATGTCGGGGGATCTGTCGAGGTTTATGATTGAACTTGCGATCTTAGTTCCGGTATTCCTATTGGGTTATACCTATTTACGTAAAATAAAGAGAAACGTGATGATGCAAGTAGTTGCCATTTTCATAGCATCTGTAAGCGGCGTTATGTTTTTGAATCCGGTTTTTAGCAAAGCTGCCTTAATAAGAGCGAGGACGCTCTATTCCCCAGGTTTTCTTTTAAAAATTAATTTAGAATATATACTACTAATGTTATTGGGATTCATATTTGTCAGTTGGGCATTGAATGAATTTATCCTGAAATATGGCAAACGAGTCAAGCTTGCAAATATCAGGGATATAACCAATGTTCCCCTTCTCGTCTTCCTGGTAACCTGTTATCTTTTCATCATAACTCCCATCAGCAATACGATCAAACGGAACGCTGAATCGGAAGCGGATATCTATGAATTGAAAATTACAAGAAAACCCGACGTGTTTGCATTATCGGTCATAAAATCAGCGGATCATGATAAAATGGATCCGGGATATTGGGAAGAGGCATTCTTTTTTGACCATCCCAGTATAAAGCAAAGGATTATAAGCGCAATGAAATGGAAAACTGAAAATTTAATATTTCTTCCTTTATTTAGTATTAAAGGATTTAGTTGCTAAGTACTCCATTGTGAAAAACTTGAAATATTTTCACTGGTTATTGGAAGGAAATTCCCTGACTCTATAGTGCTCATTGCAATTGAACCATTTATAAACGTATGGGTGGTTAGACTTCATTGTCAATTGGTTACAATATCAGGCTAAGTATTTACCCTTATGTGAAAAATGGAACTTATTAATTATGTTTGGGAAACCCCAACGTACTAATGTGCCACGAGTCTCGCTTCTGATTTTTAGCCTCTTTACAGGTTTATTCTCAACTGCCGGCAATCTGATCAATATTAAACCGGAACCTTCCTGGATTTTGTCCAATATAGCGGACCTGACACGAAACCCCGGTGCAAAAAATATTAGCGGCGGTTATTATTATGATCTGACGGACCGTCAGATAAATCTTGAAAAACAGACCGTTTATGTGCATATCATCCGGCATATTGTAAATGAATCCGGAGTTCAGGAAGCATCGGAAGTGTCCGCATCTTTTTCACCCCAATTTCAACAAATCATTTTCCATAAAGTGATTGTTATCAGAAATGGCCATTCCGTTAACCAGCTGATCCCCTCCTCTATCAAAACGGCGGATGAAGAATCCGAGGCTCCCAGTTATTTATATAATGGAACAAGGAGGGCTTATATTATATTGAAAAATATTGAGAAAGGAGATCAGATTGATATCTCTTATTCCATAATCGGTTTCAATCCTGTATTCAATGGCCTGTATTCCGGCGAGACTTATTTCTACAACAACACAGCGATTTCAAATTATTTCCTAAGTTATATAGCAGCTGCTGACAAAAAATTAAATTTCAAATTGTTCAATGGCGCGATTGCACCCACCCAACAATCTACAGGGTCGCAAATCATTTATCAATGGAAAAATCCTCCTATGGAGAATTCTCCTTCCAGTTCCGATATTCCCAGCTGGTACACGAACAGCCCCTACGTTACCGTGAGCGAGTTCAGGGATTGGAAACAGGTGAATGACTGGGGACTTTCGCTCTTTAAAAACTATCAGTACAAACTACCTGAAAAACTTTTAGAAAAAATATCCGCATGGAAAAAAGCTTCTGCCGGTGATCGGGATATGTTTGCCAATCTTGCTCTTCGTTATGTACAGAACCAGATCCGCTATCTGGGAATTGAAATCGGATCCAATTCCCATCAGCCGCATGCACCTGACATGGTATTTGAACAGGGATTTGGCGACTGCAAGGACAAGGCTCTTCTGCTGGCTGTTATTCTAAAACACGAAAATATAGACGCTTACGTTGCTTTTACTAATACGCAGGAAAAAGAAAATCTCTCTCAGGTCGCCCCTTCTGCGCTCGCATTTGATCACGCCATTGTTGCATTGAGGCGGGGAAATAATTTTATTTTTATTGATCCCACCGAGTCATTACAACGTGGCGAACTGATTAATAATTATATACCGGCCTATGGTTGGGCGCTTGTAATACAGCCCGGCGGCAACAACCTCTCCCAGGTGGAATCTGGTTATCTAAACCATACATTTGCCGTTGAAGACCTGACAGTTTCCCTGAATGACACGAGTTTTCTGCGGGTAACGACAGAATATAAAGGTGGAGCAGCAGATGGCATGCGTAATAATCTTTCAGAATCCAGCCCGAAGGAAATGCAGGAAAACTACCTTAATTATTACAGTAAATTATTTGAAGGTATAGAACCAGATTCGGCCATATCCACTGAGGACGATAGTCTGAAAAATGCAATCAAAATTCTGGAATCATATAAGATTCCTAAAATATGGGAAAAAAATAAGGACGGGAAAAAAGAGATTTTCACGTATGCAAAATTAATATCTTCGAAGTTTCCAGATCCAATCGATCACAAAGCAAAAGATCCAATAGCGCTGGATTTTCCCTGTACACTGGAATACACACTACGACTTACCATGCCAGAAGACTGGTCAGTAAATATGGAAGAAGTTCATATCAAAAATGCTTCCTTTCAGTTCGATTTTACTCCTTCAGGATATGCCAACCATCTGCTGTTTAAATACTACTTTAAATCCTTCAGGGATTATATACCGGCGGAGGACTTTGTTCAGTATAAAGCTGACTATAAAGAAATTTCGGGTTCGCTGAGCTTGTCGTTTACCAGTGGTGATTTTACGGCGCCTCCATCAAAACAAAAAAATTTCGAACCCGGGGGAAATACAAACTGGATTACCTTATGGATTAGTTTATTTGCTGGCCTGCTTTTAACCATGCTCTTTAATTTCCTGAACAGAAGATCTCTTGCCGAAGAAGAATTCGCTGAACAGGCCTTACCCATACGGGGAGCCGTTATACTTCTGGCTATTACGCTGGGCATCAGGTTCTTCTATCAGGGCTATATTTTCATGGACCAGCACTATTTTCAGCGTGGTGTTTGGAATCAGCTGGAAGTTGCTGGCGGGGCCGGTTTGCAATCGTTGTTGGTTACGGAAATGTGCGTTGCCATATTCTCGATGGCGGGGTCTCTTGCACTTTTATACTGGTTCTTTAAAAAAAGGGATATTTTCCCCTATATGTTTATCCGCTTTGTTGTTGTTTGCCTGGTTGCGCAGTTTTTACTTTTGGTTGTTTACCACACCATCAAAGTCTCAATTGATTTAACACCAGTGAAGAGCGATGCTGCCACGCAACTCATGAGGTCGCTGGTGTATGCCGGGATCTGGATCAGCTTTATTGTAAAATCGGAAAATGTAAAAAGAATTTTTGTTTGTCCGTACAATTGAAACGAACTCTAAATCCCAAAACCTGAACCCTACTATCAAAATATTGTTCATTCTAATTTTGATTTCGTTCGGAAACGATCTCAAGGCTCAAGACGATCATGGCAAACATCATGATTGCTAAAACGTTCGTTTTATTGAAAAAGCCATTCATCATCCAATATACCTTCAGATGGTTAACCCAATCATTATTAACAGATTAATTCCGGCATTAATACAAGCGGCAGGCCCACGGGTTGAGCAAAAAGCGTTCAGCGTTCTTACCAGGTTGCTGCTGGGTTGCTGCTGGCTTGCTGTTTTCCCCAGAAAACATCGGGAAAACAGCAACAAAGCAGCAAGCCAATAAGAATTTGGTAAGAATCTGATACCATGTCAACAGGGTTACCGGCATCGGAGATGATTGGCTGCGAAGAATATATATTCTCAATTGTCCCCTGCAAGCTGACAGACACCGGCCCCCTGACGCCGGAAACCTTCAGTTGACTCCATAAATATGAAATGAATTCCAGGTCGTCTTTCGCAGTCATTCCGTAGGCTACGAAAGATTTTTTATAAGGCGAATTCGATGTTTTGGACCAGATGGAATTTGGAAGCAGATTACATGCAGAGCAGGTTTTTACTAGAGTTCTTTTAGAGTTCCCTTAGAAATCTTCGGAAATTCAAGGAGAACTCTAAAAGAACTCTAAGAGAACTCTACATGTTTTTCAGACTAAATCCCGAATACATCCGGAATACTTGTCCTTTTCATCTGGAGGGAAAGCATATTTCAGACTCCATTTTTTCCGAAATAATTCTTTCGTAGCCTACGAAATGACTACGAAAAATCCATTTACCGGAGTTGCATATTTGCACTTGTAACCTCTTTGCTATAATTTGAAAAAATATTTATGGCTTCATATAGTTCAAATCCAATCCCCTTGGCAAGTACAGCCCAAAGTCCAACTGCATATAGGATATAAGGATGTGGCGGAATTTCAAAATCCAGTGTATTATTGTCATAGATAACTGTCCTTCCAATGTAGTTTACTCTCTAGCCGATCTAGGAAATAAAAATGCCTCACAAATTATATGAGGCATTTCTTAGTTTTTGCAAGCCCTCCTTCGCTAAAGCTACGGAGGGCGAGGGTGGAGGTGAGGAGAATCGAACTCCTGTCCAAACATATTCTTCAAAAGCTTTCTACATGTTTATTTGCTGATTGATTGTCGGGGAAGAAACGGACAGCAACAAACCAATCCTTCCCTTAGCTGAATCGTCTTAGGTTCAGATCACAGCCTTTCTGAACAGCGTCCTCTTTTGTTTTTAGTCGGCGGTGCAGCATGGTAACAGGCGAACCTGCCACACGGCCCGAATGACTACTTAATCACTGATTAGGCAGCCATGGCATACTGTGTATTGCCATTTGAGATTTGAATATTCAGATTAACGTGCTAATTATCCAACGCACGACATGCTTATACTTTCAAAGATCTACGCTGTCAAAACCAGGCACCCCCGGAATAGATGAACCTGCAAATTTAATGAATTTTTCCCGGTAAGTATACGTTCTCGTGCTTTACAATTTACTTGCCTGCGACAGACAGGCGCCTGGCACTTTCAGCTCGATAATCATCCTTGTCACGGATAAAAAGAATGCCGTAAAAAGAGTCTGCATGAAGTTGTTTTCATTCCCAGAAGATATAAAAATCTTTTTGTTAAAGAAAACCCGGTAGATTACCTGCTCTTCCCCCAACCAAACCAGTCATTTCCATTTACATAAATCATAACCGCCAGGAGCACCACCATGCCCACCACCTGGGCGTATTCGAGCAATTTCTGACTGGGTTTACGGCCTGTGATCATTTCCAGCACGGTGAAAAGTACATGCCCCCCATCGAGCGCGGGGATCGGGAGAATATTAAAGAATGCGAGCGCAATGGATAAGAAAGCCGTAATGGTCCAGAATGATTGCCAGTCCCACATGGATGGGAAAATGGATCCGATCGCTTTAAAACCACCGACTCCTTTATATGCTTCTGTTTTTGGAGAGAGAATTTTTTTAAACTGATCCACATAACTTCTTAATTTCTCTACTGCCAGGTGCACACCCGCAGGAAAGGATTCGAAGAAGCCAAATTGTGTTTTTTCGATGCGGATCAATCCAAGACTGTCCATTACTTCAGGATCGTACAAACGGTAAAATCCCAATGTACCATCTGCATTCACCGAAGCATTCAATGTATCTGTCTTCCCTTTTCTTTCAATGGTCAGGGCTACCTGCTGACCTTTATGTGCGTCAATGGCCTTTTTATATTCTTCAAAAAAAGGAGTCGCGATTCCTTCCACTGCTGTAATCTGATCCAGGCGTCTGAGTCCTGCTTTATATGCTTTTGAAGTATCGGGGACGATATCTGCGATTACAGGTACCCGGGGAAGAAATAATACGGAACTGTTCTTTTTTCTTTCTACCAGTTTTCCGATCAGCGCAGTAGGCAGATCAATGGTTTGGTGAACACCATCACGAATCAGATCTACAGGACCGCCACCACCCAGCAAAACTCTTTCGGGCAGATCATCAAAATATTCGACCGGCTGGCCTTTTACAGTCAGAATTTTATCGCCATTGCGAAAACCGACATGATACATCAGGCTGTCCTGTACCGATATCCCATAGGCCAAACTACCCATCGGAATTTTCTTCTGACCCCATGAATAAAGGATCATCGCATAAATGAAAAATGCCAGCAGCACATTCATCGTCACACCGCCAAGCATAATGATCAAACGCTGCCAGGCTGGCTTGCTTCTGAATTCCCAGGGCTGCGCGGGTTGGCTCATCTGCTCCTTATCCATGCTCTCATCCACCATGCCGGCAATCTTCACATAACCTCCCAGGGGAAGCCAGCCAATACCATATACTGTGTCTCCGATTTTTTTCTTTACGAGAGCGAACCAGGGATCAAAAAATAAAAAGAATTTTTCTACGCGGCATTTAAATATTTTGGCCGGCAGGAAATGACCAAATTCATGTACGATCACCAGCAGGGATAAGGAGAGGATAAGTTGAGCGGCCTTGATACCGACATTCGACCAGTCGATTGCCAGCATTACAGTGGAATTATTCATTTTACAAAGATCAGCCGCAGTCCGTGTTCACGTGTGCCTGCCGGGAATTTTACAATTTTATTAAAGAAGCCGCGAAGTTACGCGCCTCGCCATCGCTTTCAAAATAATCCTCCAGCGATGGTTGCTCCACAAATGGGATTTTCTGTATCGTTTTTTCTATCAGATCGGTCATGTCCAGAAAGCCGATGCGGTTCTTTAAGAACGCATAAACAGCAATTTCATTGGCTGCATTCAGCACACATCCTGCATTTCCCCCCTTGGCCAGGGCATCTTTGGCGAGTTGCAGATTCCGGAAGGTCCGGATATCGGGTTCTTCAAAAGTCAGTTTATCCGGTTTAAAAAAGTTGTAGCGGGGCAGTTTATTCGGAAGTCTCATCGGAAATCCGAGGGCGTATTGGATCGGCAGTTTCATATCCGGAAGACCCATCTGCGCCTTGATGCTGCCGTCCTCAAATTGTACCATGCTATGGATGATGGATTGCGAATGGATCACCACCTGGATTTGTTGCGGCGTCAGGTTGAACAGCCATCTTGCTTCGATCATCTCCAGGCCCTTGTTCATGAGTGTGGCGGAATCAATCGAAATTTTTGCACCCATGTTCCAGTTCGGATGCTGGAGAGCGTGGTCTCTTTTTACATTGACAAGAAAATTGGGTTTCTTCCCGAGGAATGGACCACCGGAAGCAGTCAGAATAATTTTTTCAATCCGGTTTCTGGTTTCTCCCAACAGGCATTGAAAGATCGCTGAATGTTCGGAATCCACGGGTATGATGGGTGAGCGGTTTTCGACTGCTTTCCGCATCACGATATCACCTGCAACAACCAGGGTTTCCTTATTGGCCAGGGCAATGGTCTTTCCATGCTCGATCGCCGTCATGGTTGGCATCAGTCCGGCAAATCCCACGATGGCCGCCATCATCACATCATAGTTGTCCATTGTAGCCACTTCGATCAGGGCCTTCTCTCCGGCGAACACTTTTATAGGATGATCTAACAGAGCGGTTTTTACTTTTTGATATTTGGATTCATCACCGATCACTACAATATCCGGCTGGAATCTGAGTGCCTGTTTGATCAGGAGATCGTCATTCTGTTGAGCCGTTAATATTTCTGCCGAAAATAATTCCGGGTTGGCAGCAATCACATCCAGGGCCTGTGTTCCCACCGATCCGGTTGAACCAAAAATGGCGATCCTTTTCTTCTGCTGGTTATTCATGAAAAAAGTTTCGTAAAGGGTAAATCTAGTGAATTCCAACTGGACGAATGGCAGATATCAGTCCACGTATTTTTCCAGAGGTTCAGCAAAACTCCTGTCATTGCTGAGTCTCGGCACTTTATTTTGTCCGCCGAGTTTGCCGATGGATTTCATATAATCAATAAAACCGTTTTTCTTTACCGGATGAATTTGCAGCGGCTGAAGAATATTACCGGCAATCAGATCATCGTAATAAATATTTTTTCCCCGCAGGTTACTATCCACTTTCTTAGCGAATGCATGCATATCCGCCGGTTTGTTTTCAAATTCCACAAACCATTCGTGAAATGATTTCCCTTCTTCCTTGCCGTCCTTAATATAAGGCGCTACGGTGAATTCATTGATCTGAATACCTTCTTCTTTCGCTGCTTTCATCAGGCTATATTCCACTTCTTCCCCAATCACATGTTCACCAAATGCCGAGATGAATTGTTTGATACGACCGGTGACCACTATGCGAAAAGGATCCACGGTTACAAAACGAATCGTGTCCCCGATATTGTATCCCCATAAACCCGCATTATTATTTATGATCAGCGCATAGTTCACTCCCGTCTTCACTTCTTTCAAAGAAATGCGTGTGGGGTTTTCATTGAAAATTTCATCTGCCGGAATGAATTCAAAAAATATACCACTGTTGGTATTCAGCAAGAGGCCTTCCTCCTTGCGACTGTCCTGGAAGGCAAAAAATCCCTCGGATGCCGGATAGGTTTCAATGGTATCGACTGATTTCCCAATGCTGTCCATCAGGCGGTCTGCATAAGGTTCAAAATTCACACCACCATGCACCAGCACAGAAAAATTAGGGAACAGATCCTTGATGCGTTTACCTGAGATCTGATTGAGCCGGTCGAAATACATCTGCATCCAGGGTGGTATGCCACTGATCAGCGTCATGTCCTTGTCAATCGTTTCTTCAACGATCTTATCAAGTTTGATTTCCCATTCTTCTATGCAATTGGTTTCGTAACTCGGCAGCTGATTGGTACGGAGATAATGCGGTATATGATGGTTCACGATACCGCTCAGCCTGCCCGTGGGTATATTCGCTATCCTTTCAAGTTCCGGGGAGCCGGAAAGAAAAATCATTTTCCCATTCGCGTAACCGGAATTGCCGGTCTCGGCCATATAACAGAGCAGGGTATTCCGGGCCGTATTGATATGATTCGAAATCGAGTCCTTGGAGATGGGGATATATTTGATTCCGCTGGTGGTACCTGAGGTTTTTGCAAAATAAATAGGCTGTCCCGGCCATAATATATTGTGCTTGCCCTGTTTTATCTGGTCGATATAGGGCTTAAACTGCTCATAATCACGAACCGGCACTGCTGTTCTGAATTCCTCATAGGTTTTTACCGTCTCCAGGTGGTGTTCCCGTCCGAAAACTGTTTTTGAGCCTGTTTTAACGAGGCTTTTAAATATATTCTCCTGATCCTCCAGGGCTGAGCTGATCTCTTTACGGATACTCCTATATATATAAGAAGCGAAAGGCTTGGCTAAAAACGACTTAAACTTCATGTTTTAGGCAGGCGGGTGAATGACAAACCTACAATAAAAGGCAATATGAGCGCCTACCACCTATCGGGACCAATATTTTTAGCGGATTCCTTCGAAAATTACCCGTTTCCCCCTACCTTTGCAGCCCTAATATTGTTTTTATGTTCGCAGTAGTACAAATCGCAGGCAGCCAGTTCAGGGTCCAGAAAGACCAGACACTTTATGTTCCCCGGGTTGAAGGAAATGCCGGCGATAAGCTGGAATTTTCCGACGTGCTGCTTTCCACAGCCGGTGATCAATTCACAACCGGAAAAGATGTTAAGAGCGTGGTAAAGGTTGAGATCCTTGGTCATGTTCAGGGTAATAAAGTGATATCATTCAAAATGAACAGAAGAAAAGGTTTCCGTAAAAAACACGGTCATCGTACACACTATACAAAAATCAAAGTGACAGATATCGCTTAATGAGCATCGAAACAGATATTCCAATTTTAAAATTTTCAATTCAGATCTCATGGCACATAAAAAAGGCGAAGGCAGCGTAAAGAACGGCCGTGATTCGCAGAGTAAAAGACTCGGTGTAAAAATTTTCGGCGGACAGGCAGCTGTTGCCGGCAACATCATCATCCGTCAGCGTGGCACAGAATTTCATCCTGGAAAAAATGTTGGTGTTGGAAGAGACTTCACTTTATTTGCACTTACAAATGGTGTAGTGGAATTTAAAAAAGGGAAGGCCGACAGAACTTTTGTGAACGTTGTGGATGCTCCGGCAGAAGTTTCAGCGAGCGCTTAGTTAATAACATATTTTCGTCTTAAATACTAATTCTTTAGAATTATTCAAAAAAACTTTTGGATAATTCTAAAGAATTTCTATTTTTACTACGTAAAGTATTTTACTAACCATTTAAATTCTACAAACAATGGCAACAGCAAAAAAAGCCGCTAAGAAAAAAGCAGCTCCAAAAAAGAAAGCAGCTCCAAAGAAAAAGGCTGCTAAGAAAGCTGCAAAGAAGAAATAATTTTCTTCATTCGTTAGCTGAAAATAGTAAAGTCCTCCGGTTCATTCCGGGGGACTTTTTGTTTTTGTACCTTTGTCAGATCATCCTATCAAACATAAGCCCATGGCGGTTTCTAACGAAGTGATTGCAGAAAGTTTTTCTCTCCTGGCCAAACTCATGGATATACATGGAGAGAACCCTTTCAAAATAAAATCTTACTCCGCTGCGTCGTTCAGCATAGATAAATTAACAGAAGAACTAAGTGCGATTCCGCGCGAAAAAATATTGTCTGTGAAGGGCATCGGACCCAGTATTGGCAAACAAATCATCGAAATACTCGACACCGGAGATCTACCCCAGCTTCATGAAATAATCAGTAAAACACCTCCCGGAGTCATCGAAATGCTCCGAATTAAGGGTTTGGGACCAAAAAAGATTTCAACAGTCTGGAAGGAGATGGAAATCGAATCCATCGGCGAATTGATGTATGCATGTAATGAAAACCGGCTAATGCTTTACAAAGGCTTCGGAGAAAAGACCCAGAATAATATTCGTGACACAATTACGTTCTATCTGCGTAGTCAGGGAAGTTTTCTCTTCGCTGAGGTGGAAGGTTATGTACAAACTATTCACAAATCACTCCGTGAATCATTTCCCGGACACGCGATTTCTATTACCGGAGCTTATCGTCGTCAACTTGAAACCATCGACCGGGCAGAATGGATCATATCAGTTCCTCAATCAGAGTTAAAGACATTTTTCATATCCAATCAGTTCCATATTGAAGAAGAAAAAGCCGGTGAATTGCTTGTTGCCGGCAATGAAAATATCAAACTGCATTTCCAATTTGCAGCCCCGGAATTCTTTCACGCGAAGGTTTTTGAAACCAGCTGCAGTGATTCTTTCCTTGAAAAATGGAACCATCAATTCAAAATCGACGCTGCGGCCGACACAGAACAAACTATTTTTCAGCAGGCCGGCGTACATTTTATCCCGGCCCCGCTTCGTGAGGATCCGGCCATTATTGAGAAAGCCATTCAGGCGGCGCTGCCACCGCTGATCCAGTTTTCAGACATAAAAGGTATTATCCACAGTCATAGCAACTGGAGTGATGGTCTGCATACTGTCGAAGACATGGCTAAAGCATGCATAGAACAGGGTTTTGAATATCTGGTCATCAGCGATCACAGTAAGTCGGCTTTTTATGCAAACGGGCTCTCCGAAGAAAGAATCAGGGAGCAACATATATACGTGGAAGAACTAAATAAGAAGCTGGCTCCCTTCCATATTTTTAAAAGTATAGAATGCGACATTCTCAACGATGGCCGTCTGGATTACAGTGATCAGATCCTCTCCACATTTGATCTCGTGATCGCCTCAGTTCATTCCAACTTAAAAATGAGTGAAGAAAAAGCAATGAGCCGTCTGCTGACTGCCATTCAAAATCCACACACGCGCATTCTGGGCCACCCTACCGGGCGATTGTTGCTGAGCCGTGCAGGATATCCGGTAGATCATAAAACGCTGATAGACGCCTGTGCGGCCCATGCTGTCGTGATCGAACTGAATGCACATCCGCGCAGGCTCGATTTGGACTGGCGATGGATCAGTTATGCACTGCAGAAAAATGTAATGATCAGTATCGACCCTGATGCGCATTCCATCAACGGCTATCATGATATAC
Source organism: Bacteroidota bacterium (assembly GCA_013286315.1). Taxonomy (GTDB): domain Bacteria; phylum Bacteroidota; class Bacteroidia; order Chitinophagales; family Chitinophagaceae; genus Puia. Next base: position 46,763 of record JABDFX010000010.1, read on the forward strand.
ATTATGGAGTATTGGCAGCACAAAAAGGCGGGGTTACCGCTGCGCAAAATCTCAGTAGTTACAATTTACAGCAGATGTTTGAATTCGTAAATAAAGGCAGGCATGCTTGATTTTCATCCCGCCGATGGCGGGATGGAATCGTGAATATGTGGGGATGAGAGAATGAAATGTTAAATTTAATTACCCATTTCATTTTTGAATTCAATTGTCCATTTCATTTCCACTTTACCAGATATCTCACCCTTCCACATTTACCACATTGTGAAAATCATAGTGTAACGTTTCATCGAAGATTGGCAATTCAACAAAAAAAGTCGTTCCTTCTTCTTCCTCCGTCTCAAACCATATCTGTCCCTTAGCCTGTTCCACAATCGTTTTGCTCATGGCCAGACCGAGTCCGGTGCCTGACGATTTGGTGGTGAAATTGGGAATAAAAATTTTAGACTGCATCTGTTCAGGAATTCCTTCGCCGTTATCACTGATCCGGATGAGAACCTGATCCTCTTTCAGCTGTTCGCTGATTCTGATCCTGCAAACATCCTTATCGTGACAAGCTTCCGTAGCATTTTGAAGAAGGTTCGTGAACAGCCGGTTGATCTGTGTCTTGTCTGCAAAAACCAATATTTTCCCCGGCACCGGGTACCAGTTCAGATCTACCTTTTCCATGGTTTGATACAGCGAGGTCAGCGAGTGTAGCATCTCGTGCAGGTCAATCACTTCATTGTGCGGATTGCCGATATGCGCAAACTGGCTGAAATCAGATGCAATTTTAGACAGGTGATCAATTTGCTCAACCAGCGTTTTCGCCACGTTGGCAGTCAGTTCCTTCATATTCGGTGCTTCACCGTTGTTTGCCTTTTGCAGATACTGAATACTCAGTTTCATAGGCGTCAACGGATTTTTGATTTCATGTGCCACCTGCCTGGCCATTTCGCGCCATGCTCCCTCACGTTCACTTTTAGCAAGGGCCGAAGCACTTTCTACCAGTTTGGCCACCATCTTATTGTATTCCCGGATCAATCCGCCTATTTCATCATTCTTATTCCACTCAATCACCTCATTGGTTTTACTCAGGTTTACCTGACGCATTTTTTCCGATATCAGCGAGAAAGAGGTTGTGATGCGATTCGTCAGGAACACGGCAATGGTTCCTGCAATCAGGAAAATAAATACATTCAGGTTGATGATTGTGATCAGGAACCTGGAAATCTCGTCGTTCAGCTCGTCTTCCGTATTAAAGGAAGGAATATTGATATAAGCCGAGGATTCACCTTCCGCCAGTCTCAGGGGACAATAAATACTCTGATAGCTGATACCACCCAATTTTTCCTGGTTAAAGAATTCAATGGAATTTAAACGGTTCATGTAATAAAATGCCAGTGGATTCATCAGATCACTTAACATGCCCTTGGTATATATAAACGGGTTGGAGGAAACGATCAGCGACCCATTCACATCGTACAGATTAATTTCCGCGTTGTGAATTTCCGCCACATTATTGATGATCCTGTCCAGATCCTCCCTGGGCATTTGTTTAACCGGATTGGAAACATGAGTGGCTGACTGAAAAGAAAGCAGACGGTTCCCAATCTCACCGGAAATGACTTTCAATGAAGCACTGAGCCTGTCCTGGTTATTCCGGTTATAGCGGTTGATCAGAAAAAAAATCGTGGATACACCAATAACAAGGAAAAGAAAGAGGCTGACAAAAATGATGGTTGTCTGGATCTGTGTCCGGATATTCAGCTGGAGAAATTCTTTGAGTTGCTTCCAGTGAAGACGGGTTTGGATCAATACTGAACTCACCCAGAACAGTGCAACCAGTATAAGAAAGGCACTAAAGAGATAGGAAAAAAGAGTGATGGCTTCGATCAGCAGGTTATCCTTTTTTGCTATCACGATGATCTTGTCATCAGAAACAGTATGCCATAGTTCATCATAACCATTGCTTTTACGCTGTACGAAATCTTTTTTTGGTATGAGGGTGTCGTTGAGCTCTGTCGGGAAGGGATAATTATTATAATAAGTAACCAGTTGATTGTCGCTGTAAATGGCATAGGAATAAACAGGCGAGTATTGAGGAAGATATTCCTTGTGTTGTTGCGTTAGCTGGGGAACCAGGCCTTCGCTTTTATAACTCCGGGGTTCAGCCTGCACAAACAGATAGCCGGAAATTTTACCCCTGCGGTCCTGAATTACTTTTTTATAGATATAACTAAATTTATCGTAGGCCTTTTCATAGTACATCAGATCCGGGATTGTAGTCGGCTTGCCTTGCAACTTAAAGATCGTATTCAGGGTATCATATGAAACAGATACCTGGTTGTACAGTGGTTTTTCCGAAGAATCATAGGTGTAGATCTTTGTATCATATTTACTGAGATAGGCACTGAAATTATTATTGATCAGGCTGTCTTTCAGATAGTGGTTCTCTACCGGATTCCGGAAACGGTCAAATTGCCGCTGCAGTAAATCATTCTCAAAATAGATCAGCGACATACTCACGAGCTTTTCGCTGGAGGGATCGATTTGCTCCGCGAGCCGGTCGGCAAAACTCTTTCGTTGTTCCAATTCAATTTTCCGGTTTTCAAATATGATAATCACAGAAATGGAGCCCGAAAAAATAAACAGCCAGAACATGAGAACGGAAATATTCAGCCTGAAGTGCAAACCCGAGATCATACTCCTGATCATCAGCCACAAATAACACATCAGCCAGGCCAGCACATAAATATCGAGCTCAACCAGATTTGTTTTGCTATCGAACGTGAGCACTCCCAACCCGATGGTGGCTGCCAGTATTGAAATAATGAGCACATTGCCTTCCAGATAATCACGTATCAGTCTGAGCAGGATCTGTGAAAAAATAAAATAACTTAATGCAAGGGCGGCTAAAACGATAAAACTGATTGCACTATAGATCGTGAGACTGAAAGCATTGGTAACATTAAACGATATCCGGGCGTCCGCTACCAGGCTTTGAACGATATCAGCAAAAAGAAATGTGGTCGTCACCAGTACCGCCATGGTTGCCAGTACGAGCAAGGCTCTTTTATAAAACAAACGGAAAAAAGGGAACCGGTAGTCTACAGTCTCCTGCTGGATAAACAGAACGATCCAGCAAAATAACAGGGCATTGATAAGCAGGTCGCCCAATGAACGAAGTATAAAATTGGAACTGTAAATCGTGGGGTCGAACAGTTCATATTGACGGAAATGAAAAATGCCCGGAAAGTAATAAGTCATGACCCTTAAAACGAGAATAGTAATGATTAAAAAAGAAATTCCGGCCAGACGGGTATAACGCTCCACCAACGCATGCGCCAAATTATTGATAACGACCAGAAGAAGCAACACACCCGCAAATACCACCAGGAGCAGGAGCAGACTATATTTCGCCGCATGGTAGGTTTCTGTTTTTGCCAGGTAAAAAAGCGTTTTCCCTTCCCGGTCCCGGACCGGAAAAGGTGAAGGAGTGGAAACGATGCGCACTGTGTTCTCCGCAGCAGGAAATCCCACAAATGCAGGTTTCAGATTTTCCGGTGAAATAAAATATTGCCAGCGTACCGGAATCAGTGCTATAACCGTCAGCGGATACGGCAGCATTTGATTGAAAGAATGTTTAATAATTTCAAACTGCCCGTTACTCAATTTTACAAAATAACTGCCATCGGATTTTAACAGAAAACTGTCGGGTAATACAGCGGACTGGTCACTCCAGTAAGTAAGGTGTTCACTGAACGGATGATTTCGTTCATAGATCAAAACGCCATACTGTTTATCCATCAGATCGGTGAGTTCCGTCAGCGAATAATTTTTATCTGAAAGCCTTCTGATCTTTAATTCATTTCCGAGCAGTTTCTGAAAATCATTTTCCCTTTCCTGTAAAAATGATTCAATGGAATTTCGGAGAATACGGGTGCTTGAATTTCCTGCCAGATAGGAATTGATCGCAAAAGAAGCAAAAAAAAGGAAGACCCCCGTGCCGATGAGGTATGCGTTTCTAAGCAGAAAATTTTTCAGAAATAAAATCAATCGGTGGTTTTTTGCTTTTTAATTTCATTCCAGATCGCATCCAGCTCTGCGAGCGAAAGATCATTCATTTGTTTGCCGGATAATCCAACGGCTTCTTCCATTTTTTCAAACCGGTTTATAAACTTCCGGTTGGTTCTTTCAAGCGCCGTTTCTGCATCAATGCTCAAAAATCGTGCGTAATTGATCATAGAAAACATCAGGTCGCCGAATTCTTCCTCGATATGCGATTTGTCGCCGGATCGCACGGCTTCCGCAAGTTCCAGTTGCTCCTCCTCCACTTTATCCCAAACCTGTTCCCGGTTATCCCATTCGAATCCCACCTGTTTTGATTTTTCCTGCAATCGTATGGCCTTTACCATGGCGGGCAGTGAAGCGGGCACACCACCGAGAACGGATTTCTTTCCTTCTTTCAGTTTGAGATTCTCCCAGTTTCTTTTTACATCCTCCTCAGATTCCACCTTCACGTCGCCATAAATATGGGGATGACGGGAAATGAGTTTGTCACTTATTCCATTCAGAACGTCTGCGAGTTCAAAACGATTCTGTTCCCTGGCGATTCTGGCGTAAAATAGAAGGTGGAGGAAAATGTCGCCCAATTCTTCTTTTATACCGGGCCAGTCTTCCGTCAAAATAGCGTCTGTCAGTTCGTATAATTCTTCGATACTGAGTGTTCTTAAAGTATGAATGGTTTGTTTACGGTCCCAGGGACATTGTTCCCTGAGCTCATCCATAATTTTCACCAGCCGTAAAAAAGCGTTTGAAAGTTTTTCTGATTCCATAGCCTATGATTCAACAACCGTATAAAAGGCCGCCAGCATGAAAATAGTCACATTCACAATCAATGAAAGAAAGAAAAGCAGGAGATATTTTAATATTGTCTTCCCCCTGCTCTGCCCGTAAAACCTGCGCATAGCCTTATAGTAATAAATTAATGCATATATCCAGAGGGCGAACTGCAACCAGATGATCAGTCTCCAATGCGTCACAGAAGACATTTCTCCCAGACCAAAAGATATAAGCAAAAGTAAAAACGAAAAAATAAACAGGTGAACGGAGAATATGCCATGATCCACATAATAAAAATTCTTTTCTCTCACATAAAGAAGTTTTAGGACGAGTGCAAACAGAGGAAGGGAAATGAAAAGTACTTTGGGGAAATTATGCATGAAATTGCTCAAAAATTCCCTTACGGTGCCGCCGGGATTTTCGTTTAACTGCTGGACTAACTGGATCTCCCGTCTGGTTAATTTTTGTTTTATCCATCCGTCTCTTTGATCAGGGGTCAATGCCTGTTGCACTGAGTCATAAGATTCAACGGTTTGATAATTCACTTTCGCGGGTTTAATCTGTACGCCTCCCTTTTTTACTGCCGGACTATCTTCATCCAGTGTGATCAGGGGAGTGGCGGTGGCATTATAATTTTTCAGTATCCTCAAAGAATCCGCTGCATTTTTTGCCTTGGTCATCAGTTCCCTTAATTCAGGATCTTTCTGAATTTCCGTGCTGGTATTAGCACTTACGTGTTTGTTCCTGACATCGAAAAGGGAAAAGAAAATCAGGAAGAAAATAGCCGAAGTAAAAATATACATGCGGATGGGATCCAGATAACTGACCCTGCGCCCGATCATATATTCCTTTGAAAGGAACCCGGGCTTTGCAAAAAGATCTTTTACGGTAACAAAGAATTTTCCATCAAAATGGGTTATGTCGGAGAAAAAATGATTGATCAGGTGCCAAACTGTCTGTTTTGGCTCGATATTTTCCTGTCCACAGGCAGAACAATACCTGCCCGTAATTTCGGCTCCGCAGTTCAAACATGTCTTATCCGTTCTTAACTTGCTGTGTGACACCAGGCATTTTAATTAAAAATAAAGATACTGGCAATAATTAACACAGGGTTTTTCCGTTTTGAGTTGAGTTTTTAAATGAATGGTATTATGCGCGAAAGAATTTTCCTCATTTTCGTTTTGCTGCTGGTCGTTTTTGCAGTAAATGCCCAGTATTATTATAAGGATATCCTGCTGGCCAGACAAAATCAGGAAAACTGGACGGCTTTTCACGATAAAAAGGTCCGGGAAGTCAGTATTCAAAGTATTGATGCCAATAATGAACAGACCCCCGATTTTACCTGTATGCAAAAAGTAACCACCGATTTCAAATCGATAGCAACTTTTACCAAATCAGCCAATGTTCCGGCATCTACCCTGACAGCTTATTATGATCCGTCCGGAAGAATGATCAAAACAGTTGATACCAGTGATACTTATAAGAGTACGACGGAATACACATATAATGAAAACGGTGAAATCAGTGTGATGTTGAATAATTCAGTACAAACGGATAATCAAATCGTAACCACGGAAAAGCATATATGGATTTATGATGCCGGCAGCCCGAAGAAAATGATCAAAATAAAAGGAGAAACCGACAGTACGGTAGTGTCCTTTGTTAAAGACGAAAAAGGAAATATTGTGGAAGAAAAATCAGTGCGCGGCGGTCAGTCGCAGCCTTCTGTATATTATTACTACGACAATGATGGACGATTGACCGACATTGTCCGGTACAATCAAAAAGCCGGCAGATTGCTACCGGATTATGTTTTCGAATATAATTCCGGCCGTCTTTCTTCCATGCTCTTTGTTCCCAACGGTTCCACCGATTATCAGCGCTGGATATATGTTTATGATGCCAACGGACTTAAAACCAATGAAACCTGTTTTGATAAAAAAAGGCAGGTTGTTGTAAAGATTCGCTACACCTATACGTTCTTCTAATCGTTAATTGTTAATTAAATTGACAATTAACAATTGACAATTGACAATTAATTAATGCATTGCTTCGGACATATCCATTTTCTGTTTGCTCCTTTTTACAAATAACACAAAGGGTATGCAAATCAGGAACAGAAGGCCCAGGTAGTAAAACACATCCATATAGGATAATACATTTGCCTGTGCGGTTACCGTATAGTCGAGTGCCTTATAGGCTGAATGAAGCGCAACATCGGGCTGCATTCCCTTCGCAATAAAACCATGCTGGATGGCTTGTACGCGTGCTGAGACGGCGGGATCATCCACGCTCAGTTTACTTACCAGCGTACTGCGGTGAAACATATTCTGGCGCGCCATAAATGTTGTGATAAGCGCTACTCCAAATGATCCCCCCACCTGCCGCATCATACCGGTAAAAGCCACGCCCTGACCGATCTCGGGCCCTTTTAACGTGCTCAGCGATAAACTGGTGATGGGTATAAACAACAATGGAAGTCCAACTCCGCGCGTAACGAGCATCCAGAAAAAATTTTCTTCCGGAGTGCTGTTCGTCAGGATAAAATAACCCCAGAAACAGAAACAGGCGAATACCAGCATACCCATGGACACGAGGAATTGCTGGGGCACACCTTTACTTAGAATGATCCCGGTAATGGGCATCAGGAAAGCGGTTGTAATCGCAGCGGGAACCATCAGCATACCGGATTGAAAAGCCGTCCAGCCCAGGGTGCTTTGCGTATAAACAGGAATGATGAAGGTGGATCCATATAAACCGAATCCCAATAAAAATGTGAGCCCCGTCCCGATACGGAGGTTTCCATTTTTGAGTACGCGCAGATTTACGATCGGATTTCGGAATGTAAGTTCCCGCCATATAAAAAAGAAGGCGCCTAAAAATGCAATGACAGTAAATAATATGATGAATTTATTGGAGAACCAGTCATCATCCTGGCCTTTTTCCAGGACATACTGGAGTGATCCTACTGATGCGGCAAGAAGAAATATGCCCAGCCAGTCAATATCATCAATATGACTTTTTGTACCATAATTCGGATTGCGTACAAATTGCAATGTCAACAGGGTCGCAATAACACCGATGGGAATGTTGATATAAAATATATAGGGCCATGAAAAATTTTCAACAATATACCCGCCGAGTGGTGGTCCCAGAGTAGGGCCCACGATTACCCCGAGCCCGTAAATGGCCTGAGCCATATTTCTTTTTTCAGGAGGATACGCTTCTGTAATGATGGTTTGTGAGGTGGCCAATAGTGCACCGCCACCGATCCCCTGTAAAAAACGAAATAACACGAGCTCCCAAATGCCATTGGCGTTTCCGCAAAGAAAAGAACATACTGTAAATATCATAATGGAAGCCGCGAAATAATTACGCCTGCCAAACTGGGTTGAAAGCCAGCTGGTCATGGGAATGATGATCACGTTCCCGATCGCATAAGCGGTGATCACCCAGGCAACTTCGGTTAGCGTGGCACCCAGGTTTCCCCGCATGTCATTGAGCGCGACATTTACAATCGTAGTATCTATAATTTCCAGCAGGGTACATATGATCGCTGTGATAGTGATGATCACCCGCCTCGAACCATATTCAACCAGAGAGTCCTGAGAGAATGATTGTGCCATAGGAGCTTATTCAGAAAAAACTATTTACCAATATGTACATCCACATTTACATTCATGCCCGCCTTCAAACGACCCAATAAAGAATCATTCGGATTACTGAATTCAATTTTTACGGGAAGACGCTGAACTACTTTTACAAAATTTCCACTGGCATTATCCGGTGGCAGCAGGGCAAAAGTTGCTCCGGTTGCAGGAGAAAAGGATCCAACCCTTCCTTCAAATTCATGGCCGGAAATGGCATCCACTTCTATTATTACGGGCTGGCCGACTTTCATTTTGCTGTACTGTGTTTCTTTGAAGTTTGCAATCACCCATATACTCTCGTCCAGTACGATGCTGAAAACAGACTGGCCCGCAGTGAGAAACTGACCGACCTGTACATTCACTTTGGACACTCTTCCGCTTGCCGGAGCAGTAATCACAGTATAAGAGAGATTCAGTTTTGCATCATTCACATCCACCTGTCTTTGCTTGATGGTAGAACTGGCGATGCTGATTTGTGAAGAGGTTGCAAGGCTTTGTGTGCTGACTGCATTTGTCTGGCTTGCTGCCTGTTTTTTTTGCTGTTGAAGGATCAGGAGCTGTTTTTCTGCTGATTCCTTGGCTGCCAGTTTATCTTCATATTGCTGCTGTGTAACGGAATGATCCTTGATGAGGTTCGCATAACGGTCAAATTCCTGAGTACTTTGCCAAACAGCTACTTTTGCTTTTTCGATCTGACCGTCTATCGCGAGCGTCGCAAACTCGCTGGCACCAATATTGGAATGAGCAGCTTCTGAGGCAGCTTTCGCCGACAACAAGTTGCTTTCAGCAGTCGCCATGGCGGCTTCTGCCTGTTCAAGTTTTATCTGCTGGTCGCGGTCATCCAATATCAGCAGGGTATCTCCTTTTTTAACCAGCTGGTTATCTGATACACGTACTTCTTTTACATAACCAGATACCCGGGGTATGATCGGACTGATATTCGCCGCGACCTGTGCATCATCTGTTTCAGCATGCAATTGAGCATGGTGCCACTTGGAAATTCCAAACCATGTACCTGCAACCACCAGGGCAATGAGTATGATCAGAAATACTTTGCTTCTCTTTTTAGGGGGCTGTGCCTGCGTGACATTTTCGTTTGCCATAAAACTTGATAATTATTAGTTGATTATTTTATATTCCGTGTGATTGCCAAAATGCCGGCTTTTTCCAGTAAAGTATTATATGCCACAATCGCGTCGGCCCTGGCTAATTCCAAACTGATCTGGCTCTGCAGCATCAGCGCATTCGCATCCAGTAAATCTGTGACTGTAAGGAGACTATTATCGTATTTATTTTTTACTATCTTATAATTCTCTATGCCTTGTTCGATGGAAATCCGGCTGACTTCAATTTTTTTATTGGCTGTCAGTAATGCCTCATAAGACTGGTTTACCTGTCTCCGGATCTCTTCATTCATCTCCTCTTCATTTGCCTGCACTTCGGCGAGCTGTGCCTTTGCTGCGGTTACATGCGCATTCGTTTTCCAGAGAGAAGAAACATTATAAGAAAGTCCGACGCCGAAAGTAACAGCATTGGTAATGGTAACGAAGTTGGGAATATCTGCCGCAATATATCCGCTGGTCAAAGAAAGGGAAGGAAGGTAATCCGCCTTTGCTTTCTTTATTCCAGCCTCGGATGATTGTTTTCGGTAGCCGATTGCCTGCATGTCTTTCCTGTTTTGCAGCGCGAGTTGTTCATAATCCGAGAGACTTTTGATGGCCCCCGGCTCTGCCAGGCTGGATGAATCCGGAATCAGAACGGTTTCTTCCGGTAGGCCCAGCATGATATTCATATTGACCATGGTCACTTTCAGATTATTTTCCACGTCTGCCATGCTCAATTCAATATTCGCAGTTTGTAATAATGCTTTGAGTTTATCATTCCGGGCAAGTAATCCGTTTTTTTCCAGGTTGGCGAAGTCTGCATCTCTGGATCTCGACTGGGCCAGGTTCTGCTCGATAACCCGGAGGTTAGCCTTTGCTTTATACAGGTTACTGAATGCGTCAATGGTATTTAATATGACTGCCTCTTTGTCCTGGTCCGCATCCAGTCTGGCTGCTTTTTCCAGGAATTCAGATGAACGGATACCATACTGAATTTTCATACCGGAATAAATGGGTATACTCAGGTTGGCGATGCCATAAGCCGCCTGGTTTACCGAAATCGGTGCAGCGGCTGTTCCTCCACTGTTGCTTTTATATTGAAGATCGATGTTGGGTTGGGTGACACGCAGGTACGAACCACTGATCGTCAAATTGGGCAACTGATCCTGTTTAGAAATGGTTGTATTGGCTGTGGCCTGTTCGATACGCGCACGGTCAGCCTTTAGCGGCTTGCTGTTTTTTATACTGAGATCGATGGCTTCCTCCATGGAAATTTTTCTCCCAATATCCTGAGCATGTCCGGTACCGGATAAAAGCAAAAGCGTTGCAAGAGCCGTTGCTGAAATTGTTATTCTAAGATTCATGAGTTAAAATTGCTTTGTAAATATTCTTGATATGTACGGACAGTCTCTTCTTTACGACCCGTTCAAATTCCTCATCCTTCAGGCCTTCCATATGATGATAGGTTTTATAAAAATCCAGGTTAACCAATGTATGGGATACGGTGCCGATCAGGGTATTGGTCATCATAGGTATATCTATATTTTTTTTAAATAAACCCTTTCTCTGACCGAGCCGTATCAAATCGTTGATATACTCTGAATTTTTTGTTTTCATTTTGTCCAGCATCGTAATAATCGAAGGATTCTGGTTGATGATTTGTTCACACAGAAGAATTCGGTGAAAGGTTTTGCGGGACAGGATTCCTTCGATATACATGTCCACGAGACTATACATTTTTTCTAAAGGGTTCAGACTGTCATCCTTCAAAAGATTGGCCACTTTTTCCTTTATATTCAGGCTCTTTCTTTCAAAAATCTCTTCCATCAGTTTTTCTTTGGAACCGAAATAGTAGGAGATCATGGCCGTATTGATTCCGGCTGCCTCCGCGATATCGCGCACGGAAGTCCCATCAAAACCCTTTTGGGAAAATAACGACTCCGCCGTGTCGAGCAGCTGGAGTTGTTTTGTTGATAAGGATGGTTTCATACCGCAAAATTAATTAAACGTTTGTTTAATTCCCAGAATCAGCAAAAAAAAATGATACACACTCTGAATGCTTGTCAAAATCACCCTTTAAACTCTTGATTCCTTGGTATTTTCACTTCCATTAATAATTTGTTATGAAATTGTTTTTATCTGTTTTTTTGTTACGACGCTGAGTCATCGATCCTTTTCACCTGAACGGAGAATAGAGGAGGAAGAGGTAATGTTGCCATCATATTCGGGGCTTGGTCATCATAACAAATGCCGGTTAAAACCCTTGTCAGTCAAGGGTTTTAACATTTCATTCCGGCAGTAGCCACTATAAAAAAGATCAATATTGGGTTTCATAGCTGTTGAAATGGGTACTACATTTGTTTTGGAATTGAAAATAAACATCTGCCTGAATCAATTCCCAGGTTGGTTTCCAACGCTGACGTTTGCAAAAAAACTTACTGCCATAACCACTGATGATTCTTGCCGCAAAGATTTTTAATCAATTTTTTCACTACTAAAATCGTCACATTATGAAACGAGTATTCGCAAATTTCAATCTCAGAAAATTGGCATCGGTTCTGGGAGCAGCGGCGCTGTTAACTCTTGGATCTGCAAAGGCCCATGCAACACCGATCATCGAAAAAATTATCAGCCCTACTGACAAACAGGTAAATGTAACTTTTGTCGGAGCAACTGATAACAGCTTTGTATTCCATCTTGATTTTGATAACAAATCAGGTGAGAAATTTACACTGATCATAAAAAATGATGTAGGGGAAATCGTATACCAGGCTACTTACAATGACATTCATTTCGATAAGAATATCCTCATACAGAAGGAAGATACCGAAATGCATCCAACATTTATAATCCGTACAGCCACTGAACAGGTTGAGCGCAAGTTTTCTGTTAACCGTCAGGTTTCAGAAAATTATGTAGTTACATCTTTATAAGTCAACCTCTTTTTAAAAAAACCTTTCCGCCTGAGGCGGGAAGGTTTTTTTGCTAAGGCCCAACTCGTAGCGATTAAAGCCAAACCGTCTTTAAGATTTACCGCTTCTGGTGACTAGCCAGATAATGATTCCGATAATAAAGACTACAATTAAAATTCCCACCCATACACCGGCTTTAAAAATTCCCCCCACGATGGCGCAACTATTTAGAAATATGATGGCCAGGATCATGAGAAGGGTTAATAATTTTTTCATTTTTAACAAATCCATTGAAATATCATGCCAGGGGAAACGTTTTATTAACCGCAGCTTAACCTGCAGGTAACTGAATTGCAAAATCCCATTTTTATCTTTGTGACGGGGTCGTTATCACCTTACCATGAAAATCCTTCAACAGCCTATAAACCGGAATCCAGCCTATTTCATTGGATATCTCCTGTTTTTTATTCTTCTTTCACTTTTTTGTTTTTTCACCAGCAAGGCTGACGGATTTCTTCTGATTAATCATATTCATAATGAAATGTTCGACAAATTCTTCACGATGTTTACGAATGTCGGTAATGGATTAGTCGTCATCGCTGTGATGTTATTTTTGCTGATAAGGAAAAAAACCGGATGGGTGCTTCAAATCGGAATTAGTTTGTTGATTTCCGGGCTGCTGGTGCAGATGATAAAACACTTTATGCCCAGTCCCCGGCCTGTAGTATTTTTTGTATCAGGCGCCGTACATTATATAACGGGAGTTACAAGAACAGGTCATAGTAGCTTCCCGTCGGGGCATACGGCCACGGCCTTCATGCTGACCACATTGTTGGCGCTTTATTTCCCGGGTAGAAAACCGGGATTATTTTTTCTAACGGTCGCTATACTAACCGGATATTCGAGAATTTATTTATCACAGCATTTCCCAATAGATGTACTTTTCGGTTCCCTGGCTGGCGTGCTGCCCTCCCTGGCTGTTTATATATTCATTCCTTTGCCATTTTTCGAGAAAAAGTTCACAAAAAGCGAATGGGATCAGCAATCCGTTAAATTGCGGTAACATCCTGATTTGAATTTCAATAAAAAAATCTGGTCGCTGATCATTTTGAGTTCCATGCTGCGTATTTGGGTAGCAGCTACTCTGGAACTGGGAAATGATGAAGTATATTACCAGGCATATGCCCGGCATCTTCAATGGAATTATTTCGATCATCCGCCCATGGTGGCCGTACTGATCCGTCTTTCCACTCTCAATTTATATTTTCAAAATGAATTTTTTATCAGACTCGGCTCCATACTTTGCGCAGCGACCGGCACCTGGCTGATATTCTTAATCGGGCGGCGGATTGGCCAGCCCCGCACCGGATGGATCGCAGCCATTCTGTATAATACTTCATTCTACACCTCCATCATAGCGGGTACATTTATTCTGCCCGACTCCCCGCAAGTGGTGTTCTGGCTGATGAGCATGTATTTTATGATAGGGATATTGGATTACAGGACAACGATTAAAAAACAGCAATTTGAATTCGTCTTGCTGGGCATCAGCATTGGTTTATGCATCATGAGTAAAATTCATGGCGTATTTCTCTGGCTCGGCTTTGGAGCCTATATTTTATTTCATCGAAGGGATCTGCTGAAATTGCCCATGCTTTGGATATCCGGAATCATCAGCATCGGGATCATATATCCTATTTATTATTGGAACCGGCTGAATCATTTTATCACCTACAACTATCACGAGGGAAGAATACGATTCCTGGGGAGCAGTCCCGATTTGGACCGGGTACTGCAACAGGTATTGGGTTCTGTTTTTTACAGCAACCCTATAAATTTTGTCATGTATGTTATTACGATTTGGGCGATCATCAAAGGAAAAATCAACCGTTTGCCAAAAGTTTATCCATTACTTCTCTGGCTCAGTTTTCCATTGATCCTTGTATTATTTTGGACTTCTATGTTCAGTGAAACCTTACCCCATTGGTCCGGCCCCGCATATCTCTCGCTGATGCTACTGGCAGCTTGCTGGCTGGACGAAAAAACAGAAAGTCCGGCCTACGGCAAATGGTTAAGGACTGCGGGTTGGTTATATGTGAGTGTCGTAGTCATTGGCGTCAGCGGCATCCATTATCTCCCCTTCCGGATTGGAAGCGCTGATGAAAAAAAATTGGGAAAAGGAGACATCACCCTGGATATGTATGGCTGGCATTCTTTTGCCGTTAGTTTCGATTCATTATATCGTGCGGACCTTGCATCCGGACATATGAAGGAAAATGCGGCAATCCTTTCTGATTACTGGTTTCCCGCCGGCCATCTGGATCATTATTATGGGATTCCCTATCATCATAATCTCCTGGCGATGGGCCCGGTGAACGATATCCATCATTTTGCCTGGCTGAATCAGCGACGGCCCGGTTTAAAAAGGGGTTAGGATGCCTATTTTATTTACCCTTCCAATTATTACGGGCCGCCAAAAGTTTCATTAAAAAACGATTTTGCCCTGGTGGAAGATTCTATCAGCATTCCGCAATACCGTAGTGGAATTCCGGTTCGGTATTTCGTAGTTTACCGTATGCATGATTTCAAAGGAGACAGCCTGGAGATGGCCGTTCCCGGAATTCGCTGATCCGCCCGCTTTTTTTCTCAGGACGGTTTTACCTTGTTGGAATTCCAGAAAAAAAGCTCTTGGTTCCTGAAGGAATAAACTAGATTTGGGTCTTATAAGATCATCATGAAACTTTTTGTTGCCGGACTCCCTTATGATTTTGACGATACCGACTTAAAAGAAATGTTTGAACTCTATGGTGAAGTCGTTTCTGCCAAAGTGGCCATCGATCGCGAAACCCGCAAAAGCCGGGGATTTGGATTTTTGGAATTGAGAAACGACCTCGAGGGTAAAGAAGCCATTGACGCACTGAACGGCGCGAGGCTTCGTGGCGGAAAGGAACTGGTTGTACGTGAAGCAGAAGACAAACCCCGCGATAGCAGGGATCATAATAGTGGTGGCGGATACCGGCCCAGAAGATGAATTATCCATTGAGCTTAAGAAACCCCCCGTCGATCGGATAATCGTTTCCTGTAATAAACGAGGCTTCATCCGAACAGAGATATAATGCCATTGCAGCCACTTCCTCAGGGCTTGCCATCCGTCCGATCGGCTGACTGGCAGATAATTTTTTAAACATTTCTTCTTCCAGACCTGCATAATTTTTTGCAATGAACCCGTCCACAAAGGGCGTATGAACGCGCGCGGGGGATATCGAATTACAACGGATATTATATTTAATATAATCTTTCGCGATGGACAGTGTCATCGACAGAACGGCACCCTTGGTCATGCTATAGGCAAACCGGTCAGGTAGTCCGACCTGCGCTGCAATAGACGCCATATTAAGGATCACCCCACCCTTCGCTTTCATATGTGGAATACAATTTCTTACCATGTGATAAACACCCTTCACGTTTACCGAAAATAATCTATCGAAATCCGCAGCACTTGTATTTTCCACAGTTCCGATATGTGCAATACCCGCATTATTAACCAGGATATCCGGCGCCTGGATATCCACGATACGACTGATTGCATTTTGAACAGACAGTTCCTGGTCAACCGAGCAGGCCAGAAATTCTGCCTGAGCACCGGCCTGCCGGATCTGGTTAACAGTTTCCGCAGATCCGTTTTCATCTATATCAAGAACATATACCCGGGCACCTGCGAGTGCAAATACATGGCAGATTGCTCTTCCAATTCCGGACCCGCCACCGGTGACCACGGCTGTTTTATTTTTTAAACTATACATAGGAGCCTTCAAATGCAAACCCGGATACCCTCCTGGTCTTTTTACAATGTTGCAGATTTAAAATGTTTTATGAAAATAAGGTAAATTTGCATCCATTTTTATCCATGACGCAAAAGCTCCTTAATCTGTCCTCCCTGCTCGAAGGCGAATTGTTTACTGACGAAACAACCAGGATATTATACGCTACTGATGCTTCCGCTTATCGTGAAATACCTCTTGCTGTGGCAATCCCCAGGTCGGTGGGAGACCTGAAAAAATTAATTTTATTTGCACGCGAAAAT
>JABDFX010000011.1:0-16569 GCA_013286315.1 Bacteroidota bacterium
GATCTCTTCCATAAGAGCCGTTGCCAATTCCCATAGCACTATCCCATACCAGATTGAAATGATCGAATTCATATAAAGTCGTAAGCGTGTCCGGCGTTTCCTGGTACAAATCAGGATATGCAAAATCGCCTCCCAATGCCGCGATGGTTTTTGGATTTCCCGCCTTCATTCCCAGTAGCCCGTAGTCTAACAAATGAACTCCCCAGTCTGTCATCAGTCCGCCGGCGTAATCCCAGAACCATCTGAAGTTAAAAAGATAACGGCTGGAATTAAATGCCCTTGCAGGCGCGGGTCCAAGCCACATTTTATAATCCACGCCCGGAGGCGCTGCTGTATCTGGCACTACAGGACCTGGTTTCATCCAATCCTGATAGCACCAAACTTTAACTGTCCGAATATTTCCCAGTTGGCTCGAATAAACAAATTCCAATGCGTCCTGAAAATGCTTCTGACTTCGCTGCCATTGGCCACCCTGCACCGCACGATTATATTTTTTCTGTGCAGCTACCATTGCACGACATTCGCCAATTGAATTTCCCACCGGTTTTTCAACATATACATCTTTTCCTGCTGCGCAGGCTTCCATCATGATCAATGCATGCCAGTGATCCGGTGTTCCAATGATAATGACGTCCACGTCTTTATTTTCGAGCACCCGGTGATAATCCCCGGTTGTTTTTATTTTCGAAACATCCACATTTAATTTCGCAAGGTCCGCCATACGTTTGTTCAAAACATTCTGATCGGTGTCACACAACATCACAACCTCTACACCGGGTTGTTTCAGGGAAGATAAAAGATCTGCCCAGCCCATACCATTGATACCAACAGCGGCCACATGGATACGATCACTGGCGGCCATTTTTCTGCCAAATGCTGCAAACGACTTTTGCTGAAGTGCTGTCGCCAAAACGGAACCACCGGCCATCACGCCCGCCTGCCGGATAAAAGAACGCCTGCTATTCATGTTTTTGTTTTTACTGATGAACCATCGTTTGGTCACTGTATGCGCCAAACCAACCGGCACCTATCATAGGCGCTTTATCATTGAGAATTACTTTCACGGGCACTTTTTTAACGAGGTCCTGCATTCGGTCACAGTCCAGGAGGTTTTCATAAAAATACGGATCGCGCAGGAGAGATATAATTTTTGGAGGTACCCCGCCAGCCAGCAGGAGGCCACCGGTTGATTTCATTTTTAAAATCAGGTTGCAGCATTCCCTGGCGAGGTTTCGAACAAAAATATGCAGGGCTTCAATACATAAAGCATCTGATTCTTCAATGGCTGCTTCGCTTATAACGGCCGAAGGATCCTCGGTTTTTAATTTATCTTCAATGGCAACACTGACCGTGCGCTTTTTTATTTCGCAAAGAAACTGAAAGATAGAATAGATACCGGGCCCTGCGATAATACTTTCCCAGCTTACGACTTTATATTTCCTAAGCATATAATCGTGCAGTTCGAGATCCAAAACATTTCGACAGGAATAATCACAGTGGCCGCCTTCCGTTGCAAAGGGATGATGAAATTGTCCATCCCAGAATAATCCGGCTTCACCCAATCCGGTTCCGGGAGCCAGTATGGAAATATTGCCCCCTTCTTCAGGGTCGCCGGCATGCAATACGGAAAAATCATTTTCTCCCAGGCCCGCAACACCGTAGGCCGTGGCTTCCAGATCATTCAATAATATGACTTGCCTGATACCCGTTGCTTTCGCAATTTCGTTAGCATCCACATACCAGGGAAGATTGGTTACGGCAACCCGGCCCTCAAAAACAGGCCCCGCCACACCCAGACAAATTTTTTCCGCTGTATAATCAGAGTTTTCCTGTATAAACTGTTGAAGTATCTTATTGATTGATGGAAAGCTCCCTGAGTGATATGTAGAGGTCCTGATCATCCTGACATCGTTCAAGGTGGCTTCAAAAATGGCCAGGTTAACCTTTGTTCCTCCGGCATCACCGCCAATGACGATACAATTTTTATTACCAAAAGAAATTTTGTCGGGAAAATAAAGCGAGACTTTCGAATGGCCAGACATATGAACCTTTGAAGGGCCAATTTAGAGTATTGAACCGAAAAAACCTCAGAACTGGTCCGATGCATTCGGAACTTTGCGATCAGGGAAACGTATTTTTACAGCGGGTTGGGAAAAAATACGGGATAAAGGAGAAAAAGAAAAGCCAGTGTAGAAACACCGGCTTGAGAAAACTTCAGTTATGATAATCACTTCACAGTAAACGACAGATTGAAATGATTATTATAACTTAAAAGGGAAAATTATGTCGAATCTGACTTTTTTTAAACAGGATTGAATGCCAGGAAAAGAAGAATACAAGATGATCCAGTCCATGCGCTGGTATGGGCCGGGGGATCCCGTTAGCCTGAGGGATATCAGACAGGCCGGATGTACCGGTATTGTAACCGCTCTCCATCATTTGCCAAACGGAGCCGTCTGGACCCCTGTCGAAATTGAAAAAAGAAAATCCGAAGTGAAAGAAGCCGGAATGAAATGGGTGGTCGTGGAGAGTCTTCCGGTGCATGAATCGATCAAAACAAAAACGGGGAATTTCATTGAACTCATAGAAAATTATAAAACCAGTTTGCGCAACCTGGCAGCAGCAGGAGTAAGTTTAATCACTTATAATTTTATGCCGGTGCTGGATTGGACACGTACCGATCTGGCATTCCGACAGCTCGATGGTTCGCTGGCCCTGCGTTTTGAAAGAGCCGCATTTATAGCATTTGATATGTTTATGCTGAAAAGACCTGGCGCACAAAATAATTATAATGCGGATGAACGCACGAAAGCAAAACAACGATTTGAAAATATGACGGAAGAAGAAAAAAATCTTCTCCAAAAAAATATCATCGCAGGATTACCTGGCAGCGAAGAGAGTTTTACGCTGCATCAGTTTCAACAGGCGCTGGATCTCTATAAGGATGTTGACGCAACGAAACTTCGCAGACACCTAATAGATTTTTTGAAAGCGGTCATTCCGGTAGCAGAAGAGACTGGCGTGAAGTTGGCCATTCATCCCGATGATCCGCCTTATCCCCTGCTCGGTTTGCCACGGATTCTGAGTACTGCAGAAGATGTGGATTTGTTGATAAAAGAAATCCCATCCGAAACGAACGGACTCTGTTTTTGCACAGGCTCATTTGGCGTTCGCGCCGACAACGACCTGCCTGCCATGATCCGTCTCTTTTCAAACCGCATACATTTTCTTCATCTGCGTAGCACAAGACGAAATAAGGAAGGAGATTTTTATGAAGAAAATCATCTGGAAGGTGACGTAGATATGTACGCAGTGATAAAAGAAATTATACGAATGATGAATCAAAGAAAAATGTCGATTCCCATGCGGCCCGATCATGGACACCAGATGCTCGATGATCTGAACAAGAAAACCAATCCCGGTTACTCTGCAATCGGAAGACTCCGCGGACTGGCTGAAATGCGGGGTTTGGAACTGGGTATACGAAGAAGTGAAAAACAGACTCCTTAATCCGGCCGGCCATAAATCTGTATCAGGGCAAGTAATACACCATTCGTCCAGCCAAATCCATCCTGGCCTGTATACTCCCCGCCGCCTGCTTCCAACCGTGTATCCACCACATTATATTTTTCCATCAACTTCCCGGTGCGTTTAAATACATCTGCATTCAATTGAATCCATCTTTTGGCAATTGTCTTCGCAAGATCAGTGTGCCCATAATTTGTCAGTCCGGTTATAACCATCCATTGTAAAGGCGCCCATCCGTTGGGAGCATCCCATTGCTGACCGGTCGTTTCCAAAGTGCTGACCAGGCCGCCCGGACGAAGAAATTTTTCCCGTATGACAGTTCCAACCAACGCAGCCTCTTTTTCTTTTGCAATTTTTACAAACAAAGGAAACGCGCCTGCCAGTGACAGGGATCGCTTTTGAATATTTTGTTGAATATCAAAATCAAAATAAAAACCGGGGTCTTTATTCCAAAGATATTTTTGAATGGCGCCCTTTCTATTATTGGCAAGTGATTGATATTTCCCCGAGAGATCAGTGTTTCCATTTAATTCATGTGCTTCGGCAATAGTTTGTTCCAGATGAAACAGAAGGCAGTTCAAATCAACCGGAACGATATCGCTGGTATAAATGCTCGCGAACGAATGGGGAGCCCTAAACCAGCGGGATGAATAGTCCCATCCGGACTCAGCTCCGGCTCTTAAATGACGAAATAGTATAGCGGGTTTTTGTTCTGACTGATGTGAAAGCTCCACATCTTCCCGCAATGATTCCGGCCGGGGCGTTTCATTTTCATCCCAGTAACGGTTTAGCACTTCACCTCCGGGCATTCTTACACTATGAAACAAGGGTTCATTCGTTTCATTCAATTGATCAGCACCCTTCATCCAGAAATTGTGTTCCCTTACCAGTTGTGGTAAGAAAGATATCAGGATATCATTGCCCTGAATACCAGCCAGCAATTGCACCATATGGGAAAAGAAAGGAGGTTGCGAACGCCCGATAAAATACTTCCGGTTACCATTGGGGATGTATCCGAATCTGTCAATCAGGGTTGAAAAATTATTCACCATATTTTCGATCATATCATTTCTCCCGGACACTTTTAATCCAAGCATGGTGAAATAGCTATCCCAATAATAAATCTCACCAAATCTTCCCCCGGGTACTATATATGGATACGGCAGCGGAATGAGTGATCCGCCCCCTTTATCAGGCTGCCTGGTAAGATATCCCCAAAGCGTTTCGATATTTTCTTCCAGTGTTTTATTTGCATCATTGGAATATCCATGTGAAATCGGAACAGGTAACTGAAAATGATCGGCAACAAATTTTTTTAAATCAAATCCGGGTAGATTTTTCTGTTCCAGATATTTTTCATTTATTTCCTGATCGTCATACACCGGTGTGCAATCCAGAAATGTCTTTCCGTCAGGGAAAATTCTTTGCATCTGTACGTCCCGTAATAACGCCGGGATATCCAATATTTCTTCCTTGTTCACTTTGTAAAAAATTTCAGGTTTTTAATGTCCGGCAGACGAAAATTCTATTTTGTTATCCGATTTCTTTTGCATTCTGGAGAATAATAAAATACAAATGAACAAAATAGCCATCGGCACCAGTGAAAAGTAAAATGCCTTCTGACCACCAATATTCTTAAACAAATAACCTACCAGTCTTGAACCCAGCGTACCACCGACAGCTGAAAAGAACACCAGTAGCGAAGCCATGGGACTATGATATATTTTCTCAGTCGAACTCAATACAAAGGAATTGACCAGTGGATAAATGGGTGCAAGGAAAAATCCGATCAGCGGGAAAACATAGGCGATAACCGGCACATCCCCCAACGAGTGAATGTCCCTTTGTGGAAGATTCTGCGTCTGGGGAAGAACAAACAGTACCATTAAAGCGGCACCGGTCAGGCATGAACAAAGCAGTATGATCCATGATATTCTTTTCACCAGCAAGGCGCATATATACCGTCCCAGCGCAATGGACAACATAAGAATAACAGCCATAGTAACACTAAGTTTCTCAGGCAAAAGCAGCACTTTTTGATTGAACGTAGGAAGCCAGCTCATGATGCCTTGTTCAGTCATCACATACATAAAAGCTGCTATCGCAAATACCAATACAAGCGGTCTCTTCAACAGCTTTATCTTTTCAATAAAATCGTCTTTTATATTTGTGCCGGGAATCTGGTATTGGATATTAAATTTCGAAAATAACAGAATGAGGAAGGAAACGGCTATCAGAGCAGCAAGCACTAAATAAATGTGCAGCCATGCATTCGGATCGGTATCACTGTAAAACAAGGGGAAAGCTATAAATCCCGCGGCAATCCCGATCATAAAAAAGCTCTCCACAGAGCTCAACACACTTTTATGTTCTTTATCATTGTTCGTGATCAGTCCGATCATTGAATAGACAGACACTTTGATCACGGCAAAGGATATTCCGACGCAGGCAAAAAGAATCCGCACCGAAGTAAATGAATTACCCCAATACATCCCCAGGCATCCAGCAAAAACTAGCGCCAGTGCCATTAACATGCCCTTCTTATAACCAAGTCTTGGCAGGAAAGAACCGATCAGAAATGAAACAAACGCGATGGAAAGATCTTTAAATGCTTCCAGAGAACTGGCCGTCACCTCATCCACATGGTACCGGTTTTGGGATTTTTGAATCAGAATTCCCACACTGTTCAGCAAAATGGCAAAAACAAAATAGTTTAGAAATAAAGAGAATTTGATTTTAAAATTCGACATGGACAATCGTTTAATTGTAAAACAGGCTCCTGGAACAGCCCGTGGATGCTAAATAAAGCTATAACTTTTACATCGGTTATACCTTGAAAAATATTTTTTTACGATAAAGAAAATACAAGAGTCCGGCTTCCAGGGCAAATACCACAAGGGATCCCAGGATGGCCGCCGGAATGATTGGTAAATATATCATCCCAAATAATCCATTCGTAATGCTGAGAATATATCCGGTGAACCAACGATCTCCCACGATCTCAAAAAAAAGATATATAAAAATAGAATTGAGGGCAAACAAATTGAAAAACAAGAGTCTTGTTTTGTGATTCTTCATATCAACCCACCAATAGCAAATGGCCAGAAATAAAACGCAATATCCGCCCGACGCCAGCACAAATGAGCTCGTGGCAATTCGCTTAATGATGGGCGTTATATGACTGCGGTCGAGCCCGAAACCAAGAATCAGTAAAACCAGGCTGCTGATCAGCAACCATTTCATCTTCTCGTTAGAAGTCCGGTTACTCATTAGTAATTTGCCGGCAAGCACACCCCAGATGGTATGGCAGGAAGTGGAAATACAATTGATCGCAACCCAGCCACCCGGATTTATTTTGTTCATCAGGATCAGATCAATATAATTTCCAAAATTATGCTGATCCGTAAAGGGCTGATCAAACCCTGGAATATGGGTGAACCGGTACATTAACTCTGGTATCAGGAGGCATAGTCCGCTTACAGCTAGCTGTGAAGCCACTGGCCAGTCAATGATCAGAAAAGCAACCAGGGTAGTAAAAGAAAGTTGCGTCAGAACATCCCAAAGCTCGAAAGAGAGACCGTTTTTCCGAACGGCATAGTCCAGCACACCCCAAAAAAATAACCAGCCACACCTTTTTAGTATCCTGATAAAACGTTGGTTCCATGTAAGGGATAATTTCTGTTTACCGATCGAAAAAGCCATCGCGACGCCCGCTACAAACATGAACGTGGGTTGGATCAGATCCCAGAAATGAAGCCCGTGCCAGGGATGATGAAAAAACTGGTTTAGTATATGAGCACCCCAGGTTCCTTCAAAAACCGGCACAAGATGTTCAAAAAGCAGGGTGCTTTCCAGTGTAAGAAAAACCATCGTTAATCCACGAAGAAAATCGAGTGAGGCCAGGCGGCCGCTAATGGTTAAATTCACATTCATAATCCGATGAGATTATCTTTCAAATGGCTGAAGAATGTTATGGCCCATCTAATATAATTAAATAAAAATAGTTACAGGCAACGATCCTGAACGGCACAAATTAAGTTTGCATGATATGACTGATCCTGTTTTATCCATGTATGGTTTAAATGAAAGCGAATGTTCCGTCACAGCGTTTGGAAACGGCCTGATCAACCATACCTGGAAAATTTCCTGCGAAAACAAAGATTTCCTTTTACAAAAAATCAATCAGCAGGTATTCAAAACGCCGGAAGATATTATGGACAATTTCAGGCTACTTGCTGAATATTTTAAATATCATTATCCGGACTATTTATTCGTCGTCCCGCTCCTGACGATCCAGGGCACGAATTACATAAAGCAGGGTAATCATTATTACAGGCTATTCCCGTTTATTGAAAACGCCTGGTCCTTTGATACCGTAACGGATCCCTCGCTGGCTTTTGAAGCTTCCAGACAATTTGGGGAATTTACCGGGCTGCTGTCAGCATTTGATCCGGATCTCCTGCACATAACCTTGCCTGATTTTCATAATCTGGCTTTAAGATATAGGCAATTTGACGATGCATTACAACATGGAAATAAAGAAAGAATTGCCCAAACAGCAGATAGCTCCCGTTTTTTAAAAGATCAGAAGGCGATAGTTGAAGAATTTGAGAAAATAAAAAAGCACCCGGATTTTAAACTCCGGGTCGTTCATCACGATGCTAAAATAAATAATGTTTTATTTGACAGAAGAAATAACCGGGGTTTATGTGTCATTGATCTGGACACTGTAATGCCCGGTTATTATATCAGCGATGTGGGTGATATGCTCAGGACCTATCTCTGTCCGGTCAGTGAAGACGAACAGGACTTCTCAAAAATTCAAATCAGGGAGGAATATTTCAGTGAGATCGCAAAAGGCTATTTCAGTGAAATGCATCACAGGCTAAGTGAATATGAAAAACTTTATTTTATCTATGCGGGCAAATTTGCGATTTACATGCAGGCACTGAGGTTTTTTACGGATTATATCCATAACGATACTTATTATAGTATTCAATATGAAGGCCATAATCTGGTCCGCGCAAATAACCAAATCATGTTGCTGAAAAAATACCTGGAAAAGGAGGAAATGTTAATGGCCATATTGAAATCCTGTATGTATTCCCCGTAAAAGCTCATACATCGTTCTTCTTCAACGCTTTTCCCGGTAATGAACGGTATAGCATAAAGTCCGGATGCCTTTTTTAAAACTAATTATTTTTTGAATCAATTCATTAATTTTACTACCGGAATGAAATTTTTTATATGCTGGTCAAACCGCTGCCAAATAAGATTCCACATTATAAAATTTTGGATAACGGAATTTTCCCCAATTCAACGTTACCCGTTTTATTATACAAAGCTCCTTTCCAACTATCCAACGATCATTCCCCGTTATTAATGGAAAAAGTTTTCAAAGAAAACGATTGGTCTAACTCGTGGCGGAATGGAATATATACATACAACCACTATCATAGCATTACACATGAAGTGATGGGTGTGTATTCGGGGGATTGTCATATTTTATTGGGAGGACATAGTGGAATCCAGATTCTTATCGAAAAAGGAGATGTCCTCATTATCCCCGCGGGTGTGGCACATAAAAACATTGGCTGTTCCATCGATTTCAAATGCATTGGAGCCTATCCCAACGGAAAAGATTTTGATATCAACCTGGGCAAGTCAGGCGAAAGACCAGGAACGGATAAAAACATTAAGAAGGTACCGGTTCCTAAAAAGGACCCGATATACGGCAAGGAGGGTTTCCTGCTGGAATTTTGGGACGACTGATTTCAGCATTAAAACAACAATGTCGAGATCGAATGAGGCAGGCTCTCCATTTTTGCTGCCTTCCCGTTTATCCATAGAAGATAAGAAATAGTTTTCTCGGTTTGATTCATGACGACAACAGCCATTTTCCCGTCCGTATTTTGAAAGGCAGTTGTTTGCAGATTATCCCGGTTGGATGAACTGATTATCCTTCTGGCGCCCGGCCGGATAAATTTCGAAAAATGCCCGATATAATAAAATGAATTTGTAAAAATCAATTCACCTTTTTTCGTATCGGCATGAATGGGTGCGAAACAGAAATTACCCACATGATTAGGACCTCCCTGTTCATCGAGTAAAACATTCCAGTCCGTCCAGGCTACCGTCCCATCATTGAAATCATTAATCATCGAATGACCATAGGTTTCACCCAGTGACCAGGCTTTTAATTTCGAGGCATCGAATCTATCTACACATCCTTCCGTGAATATCAGGTTCTTTTCAGGAAATGTCTCATTCACCATTTTTACGTTATTAAACATCATCGAACTGCCGGTCCAGGTTTCATACCAGTGAAACCCTATTCCCCACACGTATTTTGCGGCTTCGGGATCATTGAGAACCGTACTGGCCGTCTGGTAAATAAAATCCCGGTTGTGATCCCAGGCAATCAGTTTCTTTTCTCCAAGACCCTGGGCCTTCAATGTCGGGCCTAAATATTCTCTGATGAAATCCCGTTCTTCTTCAGCCGTGTAGTTACAGGATTCCCAGGTTTGTTTAGCAAGGGGTTCATTCTGTAATGTCAGACCCCAAACCGGAATACCTTCTTTTTCAAGTGCATTGATATACTTAACATAGTAATTAGCCCAGGATTGTCTGAATGCAGGCAGTAATTTTCCTCCATGAAGCATATCATGATTGTCCTTCATCCACGCTGGCGGGCTCCACGGACTGACATATAGTGTGAGCCGCCCACCCGCGGCTGCAATAACCTGGTGAATAAAAGGAATGCGATATTTTCTGTCGTGATCTATGTTGAAGGATTTTAAATCCTTGTCCTCGTCAGAAACATACGTATAACTTCCACTGGAAAAATCAGAGCTATGGATATTCGTCCTGCCTAATGTGTACCCGATTCCACTCACCGTGTCATAATAGGACGTGAGGAGTTGTTTTTGAACGGTCGCCGGAAGTTTAGCAAACGTTTCCGCTGACGCGTCTGTTAAGGCTCCGCCAATCCCAAGCATGGTTTGAAAATGATGCGTTGGATCCACGATAATGCAAACCTGGGTTTCCGGAGGCTGCCCGACTTGGTAAAACTTTGTGGTGTCGGAAGTTTTTGTTAACCGAAAATCGGTATTCTCAGCCGTTGTATAGACGGTGACCGGACCATTTTGAGCTGTAATAGATTGAAGAATTCCGGTAAATAAAAAAAATAGCAGAAATCGTTTCATGTATGGCCGTATTTAAAGTAATTATTCCTTCAAATATAAAGCTTATCGGATTTCATATTCCAATTTTTCAGACTGCTGGTCTGCCAGGTGTCCTGGCATGGCACAAGTATTGAATAACTTCCAAGGGACCAATTTTTTAATCCTTCAATTTATAAACAATGGGAAATCTACTTTACATGGTTGCAGTTGTGCTGGTTGTTATTTGGGCAATTGGATTCTTTGGGTATGCCGCGGGAGGCATCATTCATGTATTACTTGTTATTGCTCTGGTTCTTTTCCTGCTGAAGTTTATCCGCAGGGAAGCGTAACCTTACGGGATCCCAGTCCTTATCTGGTCTGAGATTCCTTAAGTATTTTTCATTATTGGTCATCATATGAGATAATCCGGGCCCCTTCTTCACTGATCGCTTCCTGCATGGTATTATGTACACATGAAGGTTCAACAATGGTAATGCCTTTAAACCCATGGCCTGGGCAACCAGTGCAAAATCGGGATACTCAGAAAGTTGCATATCACCAAAAGTATAGTGATGAGAGATGGTATGCTACTGAGTTCTAATGTCCCTTAATTTCTTATCAATTTTAGTGTGGTGCTTTTTACCTGATCGGATTCTATTTGTATAAAATATATTCCACGACTAAGGTTATCAAGAGTAACTACTTCGTTGTTTGTTCCTTTGTGTAATTGTATTGTCTTTTTCAGACAAATTTGGCCTAAGGCGTCATTAAATATAATGACAGCATTCTGATCTTTTGAAGAATAATATATTAGGTGCAATAGATTCCCATTGGATGGGTTCGGGTAAATACTAAAATTAGCTAATGCGTCACTACAACTTCGGTTCATTAAAACGATTTTCGAGTATTTAGAAATACCATCAAAATCTGTTTGCTTTAAGCGATAGTAATAATAAATTCCTTCTTCGATGTTGTTGTCGGTATAATTATAATTTACGGCCACAGAGGAGTTTCCTTGCCCTTTGATCTGGGCAATTGCAGAAAAATGATTCAGGTCTGTACTTCGTTCAAGGGTAAAATATTCGTTGTTGGTTTCGATGGCTGTCGTCCATGTAATTAAAATATCATTATTACCGCATACTGCATTAAAATCAATTAACTCAATTGGAAGAGGGGTTGAAACACTTGCAGAAGCGATCGTGATGAATTTCGTGCTATTGTTTGGAATTTGTGTATTTGAAATGCCTGTTACTGTAATTACCGGATTGGCATATGAAAAAGACAAGCCGCCGCCTGCGGCATAAACTGTAGCATTTGTAAAATTTCCATCATCGTCAACAAGTAAACGCAAATCGGCAATATTTACAGATGCCGGATCTGCTCCCGGAGCAAGTGTGATATCCATGTTGAATGTCTCACTAAAATTATTTTGCACAACCTTCCATTCCCGTTCTAATCTGGAATAAAGACCTGCAGCAGGAGGCATTTCCAATGAAGATGCTGCCGTGGATTGTAACAGACCGGTATTGGCACCTGTTACAACATAGGATTGGTCAGCAGCAAACACGGCAGTATTAGCGGCATTGGTTGCAGCCAGTGTACCTTTATATATTCTTACACTATCATCAAAATTGTGCGATTGTTTTTGTATCAACGCACTGTTATCATCCCTGGAAATTCCAATTATATTATTCCAATAGCTGGGTATGGCGTTATCGTACACGGATGACCCTGAACTATTTTCATAATTTGAAACGCTTATATCCAGGGTCGTACTATATTTAATGGCTAAATAGGATTCCACCTGCAATTTTTCAGCGGGGCTCAATTCACGGTTATAGGTTATTACTTCGGGAATATACACTTTGGAAAGATTAGCGCCGCCCGACCACTCACCGCCCATTGTCAGTTGCCAGACACTGTTGGAGGAAGGTGCACCTGAATATAGCTGCAACCCGTTTCCCCGCATGGTATAGGGGCCGGTACCTGTTGAATTGCGCGACAGGTCATATATCTTTAAATTAGGCGTCGCGGCTACGCCGGTTAGTAGGTTAGGTGTGCCGTTGATATATAGCGCATCCTGAACTCCAATATAATTCCCAAATAAATCATTGGTAAGTAAATTTGAAAAAACCCTTGAGTTCTGGGTTCCCTGCAACTGAGATACACCAAACAAACTATAATTGCCGGATACATTGGCAGACGTGGGTGCCGTAAAATAGGAAGCACCATTAAAATAAAAGGCAGGGTTAAAATTTAGGGTACCCGTTAAACTGGGAGCGCCTGTTGCAGTGGCATTATCAGCCCCGGCACTTTGATCAAACCAGGTGGTAGAAGTAGAAACACCATCGTTCGCCTTGTACCATGTGACAAGTCCGGCAATGACCGCCCCGGGGGCCGGTGCTTTTTGAGCGAAGCTGAAATAATCGCCGTTCGCAAAATCAACACTTCCCTCATAATTTGATCCATTGAGGGTTAAGCTGACCAAATTATCGGCTGAGTTGAGAGTTGCATCCGTACTTTGGATCAATGTAATGTTTATAGCTGCCGGTGAAAAGGCAGTTGACGGTACACGTACTAACACAGAGCCAACAATCCCTGTTTCCTGTACTCTCCATAAACGTGTCATGCGATACGTATTAGTTCCTGAAACTACCGTGCTAAAAGTAACGGAATTGCCATCATCGCCCCAAACATCAAAACTCTTATCGCTGGCAAAAGTATTTGCATTAGCTGTATTGGTAGCCGCTATGCTGCCTAAACCAATAGTTACCAGATTACCATTATTTGCGGTGTTATTGGATTGTGACTGCTTTTGATTTAAGGCAGTAATATCATCCCGGCCAATACCAGCTATGTTATTATTATTTCCGGCATTGAGGGTTGCATCCCAGGATTTGGTAGTGCCATCACTCGCAAGGTAATCCTGGGCAACAGACTGATCCAGGGTGACACCATGTTTGATTGCTAAATAACTTTCCACTTGCTGGTGTTGCGTGCTGGTAAGGGCTGTGGTGTATATAATAACCTCACTCATGCGCCCGTGGTAAAAATTAATAGCACCAATACTACCAACGTATAAATTGGAATTATTACCACTATATGATACAGCGTAATTCGTGTTTACTATTTGCAATCCATTGTGTCGTATAACCTCTTTGTTGCTCGCCAGGGTATTGTCGTTGAGCCCGCTAAAGAGGTAGGGAATTCCCAGGGTTCCTCCCCAGGCTGTACTAGTGCGTGGCGCTCCAAGAGGTGCATCCCAATATATATTACCATCACTCCACCAGGGAATATGATTATTAAATTGGGTTCCGGTACCCAGTGCCTCATAAAAAATCGCAGATGCCGAGATGAGATCGGTTTTAGTTAATACAAAAGCAGATGCACCTGTCTAGGTTACTGCAGAACCCATAATACCATTTGGTTTAAATAAATTATTAGTCGTCCCGTTAAATTTAATGACCGGATTAAAGTTCGTATTGTCGATGGCATTGTTATCATATAACGGTTGGTTGGCGCCTATAGCCTGCGAGATATTATTGCCATTCCCGCTTTGATCGTTCCATGCACTAATTGCAGTAGCATTGACAATACCGGAAGTGCCTAAGTCAGCACGCAGCCATAAACTTTCGCCAGGCACGCCGCCCGGAAAACTAAGCTGTTGAGCAATGGTAAAATAGGATCCGTTCGTAAAGCTGACGTTGGTTGCAAGGCAGGCTATTCCATTAATGGTTACAGGACTCAAGGCGGCATATGTATCCGCGCCATCAATTATTGCGTCATTGCTTGTTACCAAATATAAAGTGCCTGAATAGCTACCAGCAGGTATAGAGAATTGAACCGAGCCCACTGAATTTGTATTTTGAACCTGCCACAATCGGCTCATCCTTGCAGTAACCAGTCCGGTTCCTGTTATGCGCGTAGCAAAATTGATAGTTGAACCATTATCGCCGATAAGAAGAAAACTTTTATCGGCGGCAAAAGTATTGCTG
The DNA here is from genome assembly GCA_013286315.1 of Bacteroidota bacterium. Lineage (GTDB taxonomy): Bacteria > Bacteroidota > Bacteroidia > Chitinophagales > Chitinophagaceae > Puia. Next base: position 14,687 of record JABDFX010000011.1, read on the forward strand.
TTGGCTGCGTTAGTTGCGGCAATACTCCCTAATCCAAAGCTGACAATATTGCCATGATTGGTTGTGTTTACGCTTTGACTTTGTTTTTGGTTCAATGCGGAGGCATCATCTCTGCCTATCCCAAATACATTGTTTTGATAGATGGCTGATCCGGCCCATACAATCGTAGTACCATCGGAAGCCAGATAACTGATGAGAGCCGCCGTGTTGCCCAAAGTAATACCATATTTAATGGCCTGGTAGCTATTTACCTGGATTCGCTCAGTAGCCGTAAGCACCCTGTTATACAGAATAACTTCAGCCATGGACCCATTCTGGTAATAGGGACCATTTTGTGCCGCGCCAACGGCATTATAACCATTATAGGGAGTAAAGCTAATCGTGTTAGTGGCCGTGCTGGATACCAGGCGCCCATCGAAGGACGTTCCCCAGTTATTGGTAGCGCTGTAGCTGTTTAATATATGCCAATCCGTAGCGTTGATCCCGGTAACTGCCGGGGCTGATGCACCTGTTTTAGCAGATAACACAGCACCGGTACTGGGGTTCCAGCCAAAGCGCTGGGTAGTCCCAAATGCATTATAATAGCCTCCGTCGCTCCAGGTGTAATAGCAATTCCCCGCCACGCCTGCTCCTAAATCCATCAATCCGGTATTTACACCTGTAATATTTGTTTTTGCCGTGCTAAAAAATTCACCCAAAGTATAGGCGCTGGTAAAGCCATTGGCCGATACACAACCGTTACCGCCAAATACAACTCCCCTGTCAAAATTTAGGGTGTTATCAACGCCTTGCGGAGCCACCCCATTTACAATCGTCAAATGGTTGGCCGATTGGGAATAGTCTTGCCATCCGATCGTATTGATAAGTCCCCCTGCCGGCACATCATCGCCCCTGAGCCATAAGGTCGGGCTGGCTACCCCACCGGGGTTTGCTGTTGTTTTGAGCGAGGCAAACGTAAAATAATAGCCGGTAGCGCCGGTAAAATCAATAACTGCCTGTTGATTGCTGATAGCTATTTCTGTAACACCGGTTGCAAAAGTGGGATCCGCACTTACCATTAAATAGGTGGCTTGAATACCAGCAGTTTTAACTAAAACAGCTCCTACAGTACCGGTTTCCTGCACCCTCCACACTCTGGCCATTTTTGCGTTAATCGCCGGATTTCCGTTAGCCGATGTGTAGGCAGAATAAACCGGAGTGCCATTATTATCACCCCAGACTTCAAAACTTTTATCGGTGACAAAGTTATTTGGATTGGCGATATTGGTAGCAGCAATAGTGCCTAAACCAATGGTAATCATATTGCCATTGCCAGCTGTGTTTGCACTTTGACTTTGTTTTTGATTCAGTGCAGAATTATCATCACGCCCAATCCCTGCAATATTATTCCAGTAACCTGGTATAGTATTGTTATATATGGGTGAGGAGGAACTATTGACATAGTTAGAGACGCTTATATCCAGGGTCGTACCATATTTAATGGCTAAATAAGATTCCACCTGCAATTTTTCAGCGGGGCTCAATTCACGGTTATAGGTTATTACTTCGGGAATATACACTTTGGAAAGATTAGCGCCGCCCGACCACTCACCGCCCATTGTCAGTTGCCAGACACTGTTGGAGGAAGGTGCACCTGAATATAGCTGCAACCCGTTTCCCCGCATGGTATAGGGGCCGGTACCTGTTGAATTGCGCGACAGGTCATATATCTTTAAATTAGGCGTCGCGGCTACGCCGGTTAGTAGGTTAGGTGTGCCGTTGATATATAGCGCATCCTGAACTCCAATATAATTCCCAAATAAATCATTGGTAAGTAAATTTGAAAAAACCCTTGAGTTCTGGGTTCCCTGCAACTGAGATACACCAAACAAACTATAATTGCC
>JABDFX010000011.1:16669-51611 GCA_013286315.1 Bacteroidota bacterium
TAATTCCCAAATAAATCATTGGTAAGTAAATTTGAAAAAACCCTTGAGTTCTGGGTTCCCTGCAACTGAGATACACCAAACAAACTATAATTGCCAGATACATTGGCAGAAGCGGGCGCTGTAAAATAGGAAGCACCGTTAAAATAAAAGGCAGGGTTAAAATTTAGGGTACCTGTTAAACTGGGAGCGCCTGTTGCCGTGGCATTGTTCGCGCCGCTACTTTGATCAAACCAGGTGGTAGAAGTAGAAACACCATCATTTGCCTTATACCAAACAGTAAGTCCGGCTGATACAGCTCCCGGGGACTGGGCAAACATAGAAAAGAAAGGAGTGAAGGAAAACAATATTAATAAGGAAATTCTTAATGAATCTAACTTTCTTACAACGACTTCCCCATTGATTCTTTTCATGATTCAATTCTTGACAGCACATTAACTTACCCTTCGAACCGTCTTAAAGAATTCAGGAATAATTTGTATTTATTAACATCCTTTTCGTGGAGATATGAAGCCCATGATAGTTCATGGCTGCGGATGGTATAAAGAATATTGGAATTCCGACACCGGTTAACGGGAATTGGGACTCTTTATTGTTCTAATCACGATTCAGGTTTCCAGCCGACAAAGCAACGATTGCAAATCCGGTTAAATGTTAAACGAACAATGAAAAAAAGCAAATTTCTCGAAGCGGAATTTGCAACAATAAATCATTAAATGTAAGATGAAGGCGGGATACACTCTGTTCTTACGTAGTACTGTAAACTATAGTTCCCAAAAGACCACGCATGATGCCGTATTGGACTCACTAGCAAATCGTAACTAACAGATAACCAGATAAATATAAAAGGTCTGGAATATCTTTATTTAGAAATTCAATAGGCGGTAATTTCAAGGTCTGTCATCTCCCTTTTTTCTCCCTTTCTCCCAACCAAAAGGAAAATGAAAGCATCTCAAAGAGATTAAATGCCGTACATCATTATGTAGACTGACAAGTATTATATCAATTCTATTTTATCAGGATGTATACAACGTCGACCCCAAACCATGAAGCAGGAATAGCTGCTTTAGAACTTCAGTTAAAGGAATATGAAATTTTTCTGGCAAAATCTATAGAGAAAAATGAGATTTTTGCAAAGACGAAAATTATATTAACCGAAATAAAAAGAATATCTCAGAAACTAATTGTATTGAAAAAATTGAACAGCCTTAGATAGAAAAACCAACTACAACCGAATGTCGTATCCTAGCAGCCTTACTACTTAACTGTAGTGGGGCTTTTTTATTTCCGTTTGCGAAATTAAATTTTCCGTTTGTTAATAGATTTTATTGGATTCCGGCTCCCAATTCGTCAAAGACGACTATCCAGCCCTCGCTTTATATACTTATATGTTTATTGATAATTAACTGGCAGCAGAAGATATTGCCGAAAATGCATTTATGTCATTTTGGAAACTAAGAAACTCTGAAACTCCAGTTAGTAATTTAAAATCATATTTACTGTAGCTGCTAAAAATGGCTGCTTCAGTACCAAGGTTGATTCTCATTGAATCAAGTAAGTGAGTAGTGGATAGCGTAAAGAGAGTGAACAGATAATCGTGGACTGTACTGGGTTCGAACCAGTGACCTCTGCTCTGTCAAAGCAGCGCTCTGAACCAACTGAGCTAACAGTCCGGTGAAGCGCAAAAATAAGAGATAATCATCAGGATTTATTATCGGGATTTATGTTTGCTCTCGACTGCTCAATTTCGTATTCCAGCTCCGGATCTATATTCTGAGCCTCGACCTTTTTCTCTTTTTCCATCAGTTCTTCATGATGAGCCTTTAGATAAGCGAGCTGCTTTTTACCATATGAAAAACGGGTAAACAGAACAAACAACACCGGTACGATGAATATAGAGATCGTAGTAGATGCGATCATACCACCCAATACGGTAAAACCAATGGTATTGCGGGCCACGGCACCCGCACCGGTTGCCAGTACCAGCGGCATCACACCCAGGATAAAGGCCATGGAAGTCATAATGATCGGACGTAATCTCAGGCGCACCGCTTCCAGCGTGGATTGCAGCCGTTCTTCCCCCCTATCCACCCGGATCTTGGCAAATTCCACGATCAGGATCGCATTCTTGGCGGAAAGTCCGATCAGCGTAATCAGTCCGATTTGCGCGTATACATTATTTGTCAGCGGCGGCACACAGGTCAGCGCCAGGATCGCACCAAAGGCACTGATCGGTACGGCCAGCATAACAGAAAAAGGAACGGACCAGCTTTCATACAAGGCCGCCAGAAAAAGAAAAACAAAACTAATGGAGAAGATAAAAATATAAACAGTTGTTGATCCGGCCTTGATTTCCTCGTAGCTCAATCCTGAAAATTCATAGGTATATCCCTGGGGTAAAAATTTGGCTGCCGTTTGTTTCAACGCTTCAATGCCTTCTCCCGTACTGTATCCCTGTGGAGTGGATCCATCCACTTCAGCGGACCTGAATATATTGAAATGATTAATGAGCGGCGCTGTTTCAATTTCCTGGTAAGAAATCAATGTGCTCAACGGCACCATTTGTCCTGCCGAGTTACGCACGTAATATTTATTGATATTGGAAACCAGTGCACGAAAAGCAGTATCTGCCTGCACCACCACGTGGTAAGTCCGGTTATATAATGTGAAATTATTTACGAACAGGCTTCCCATATAGGCCTGCATCGTAGTGAATACATCCGAAATATTCACGCCGAGCTTTTCACACATCTCCCTGTCGACGGTCAGGCTATAACCGGGAGTATGTGCTCCATAATAACTGAAGGCAGTGGATATGGCTGGGTTTTTATGCGCTTCGGCTACGAATTTTTTAACGACCCTTTCAAATCCGTGAATATCATCGCTGGTATTGCCCTGCTCGATCTGCATGCTGAAACCGGCTGCCTGTCCGATACCCGGAATAGGCGCTGGCGGAATGATTACCACATTGGCATTTTTAATTCCGGCAGCGATGACCCTCTGTTTAATAACATTGATGATACCGGGAATTTTTTCTCCTGCCTCCTTCCGTTGGTCCCAGGGTTTAAGGGTGCAAAATATGGTACCGTTATTTGAGTTGGCACCGCCGTTTAATATATTGAATCCGGAAAAGGCTGCAAAGTGCGTCACACCGGGTGTAGATCCCACTACCTTCATCAATTTGGTCATCAATTCCACGGACTGCGTAGTAGACGAAGCCTCGGGAAGCTGGTAAGTAACAAATAAACGCCCCCCGTCTTCCGGCGGAATAAATCCGGAAGGCTTTGTTTTAAATAAGTACCAGGTTCCGGCACAAATGCAAATCAGCAGAACGACAATATAACGTGAGCCCTTAATACTTTTCCTGACTCCGTTCGCATATTTGTTTGTCACACGTTCGAACCAGCTGTTATAACGGAAGAATAAATGATTAACACCTTTTGCATCTTTTGTAATGCGGGTGGGTTTTAACAGCAAAGTACAAAGTGCCGGTGTCAATGACAGTGCAACAAATGCAGAAAGAATAACCGAGATAGCAATTGTAAGGGCAAACTGCTGATACAACCTTCCGACAATACCAGGTATAAAACCAACCGGAACAAACACTGCAGCCAATATCAGGGCAATCGCAACAACCGGTCCCGATATATCTTTCATCGCAAGGTAGGTCGCCTCTTTGGCGGACATATGCTGTTCATCTATATAATGCTGCACAGCTTCTACCACGATGATCGCATCGTCTACCACAATTCCGATCGCGAGCACAAAACCAAACATGGTGAGTGTATTGATCGTAAAGCCCAACGGAATGAAAAAACAAAATGTTCCAAGAATGGATACCGGAATGGCTAATACAGGTATAAGCGTAGAGCGCCAGTTTTGTAAAAAAAGAAATACCACAAAACCAACCAGCGCCAGGGCCTGTATCAGAGTCTTTACCACTTCCTTCATCGATACTTTTATAATAGTTACCCCCTCAAAAGGAACCGCATAATCTACGTCGGCAGGAAATGATTTCTTCAACTGCTCGAGAACAGCGTATACATTATCGGCAGTCTCCAGCGCATTACTTCCGGGTGTCTGAAAGACCTGCAGATAAGAAGCCCTTTTCCCATCGACAAAAGAGTTTGCAGAAAAAGTAAATTTTCCCAGTTCAACACGCGCGACATCTTTTAAATAAATCATCTGACCGGTGGAAGGAATGGTTTTAATAACCACATTATTAAACTCGGTTGCTTTATTCAGGCGACTGTTCACCAGGATGGTATATTCATTGGTCTGTGTATTGTCCTGCGGCGGTGCTCCGGCTGAGCCAGCCGCTACCTGTACGTTCTGCGCATTGAGTGCGGCGATCACATCGCCGGGCATTAATCCATAGGAAGCCATCTTATCAGGGTTCATCCAGACACGCATACTGAAATTATCCGCGCGCGCACTTACATCCCCTACACCCGGAACCCGCAGCAATGCGTCTTCAATAAATATATTCGTATAATTATCCAGGAAAGTAATATCGTGGGTGCCCCTGGGTGAATAAACCGCTACCAGCATCAGTTGGCTGGTGTTACTGGCACGTACGGTTAATCCCAGTTTACTTACTACGGCGGGAAGTAAGGGTGCTGCAATGCCCACCCGGTTCTGAACATTCAATGCAGCAATATGCACATTTGTCCCAACCTCAAATGTGACCCGGATATTCACGCCACCGGTATTGGTATTGGTGCTTTGCATAAATTCCATACCCGGTGTACCGTTTACCTGTTCCTCTATAGGTATAGCAACGGTTTGTTCAACCGTCTGCGCATCTGCCCCGGTAAAGGAACCCGAAATACCAACTGAGGGTGGCGTAATGCGCGGGTACTGATCGATGGCGAGGTTATCAATGCAGATGATGCCGGAAATAATCAGCACCAGCGATACCACGATAGCCGTGACAGGTCTCTTGATGAATGTATTGGCAATCATGCCTGAGCGGTTTTATTCAATGCACGGGATTGCTGAATATCAAATTCCAATGCCGGATCAATATCCTGTTCTTCCACTTTTTTTTCTTTCTCCACCAGTTGATCATGATGTGCCTGCAGCCATTCAAGATGTTTTTTCCCATAAGATAACCGGGTGATCACAACAAAAAGTACCGGCACGATAAATATAGCCAGTGTGGATGCGGCCAGCATACCGCCCAACACAGTATAACCAATGGTGCGACGGGCCATGGCTCCTGCACCCGTTGCCAGCACAAGTGGAAGCACACCTAAAATAAATGCAAGGGATGTCATGATAATGGGCCGCAACCGTAAACGAACCGCATCCAGTGTAGACTGAATGAGTTCTTCTCCACGATCCACACGCACTTTAGCAAACTCAACAATCAATATGGCGTTCTTGGCAGCAAGACCGATCAGCGTGATCAACCCGATCTGCGCATAGACATTATTCGTCAGACTGGGTACAAAGATCAGTGTAAGGATAGCGCCGAACGCACCGATCGGAACGGCAAATAGTACTGAAAACGGAACCGACCAGCTTTCATACAATGCTGCCAGGAAAAGGAAAACGAATGTGATTGAAAATATAAAAATATAGATCGTAGTCGACCCGGCTTTGATTTCTTCATAACTCAATCCGGAAAATTCATATGCATATCCCTGAGGTAAAACTTTATCTGCTACGTCTTTCAAAGCTTCAAGGGTTTCCGTGCTGCTATAACCGGCTCCGGAACTGCCGTCTATTTCCGCGGAACGGAATATGTTGAAATGGGAGATCAGCGGAGCCGTTTCGGCCGTTTTATAACTCACCAGTGCTCCCAATGGCAGCATTTGGCCGGACTGATTGCGCACATAATATTTATTGACGTCAGAAACCAGTTTGCGGTACATCGTATCTGCCTGAACCACCACATGAAAAGTCCGATTGTACACGGTAAAATCATTGATGTAGAGACTTCCCATGAAAGCCTGAATGGTATTAAATACATCATTCACATTCACGCCCATCTTTTCACATTTCTCCCGGTCAACTGTCAGATTGGTTCCCGGTGTATGTGCACTGTAAAAACTGAATGCCCCGCTGATGGCCGGATTCTTATTTGCCTCTGACACAAAACGTTTCACTACGGTTTCAAATGCATGCAAATCATCATTGGTATTCCGTTGTTCAATCTGAAAACTGAAACCAACGGTTTGTCCAACTCCCGGAATGGGTGAAGGCTGGATCACTTCCACATTCGCGTCTTTTATACCGGCCTCGGCTATACGCTTTTGCATCACCTGCATGATCTCCGGCACTTTCTGTTCAGAAACCGTTCGCTCGTCCCAGGGTTTCAGCTGAACATAGATGGTGCCCGCGTTGGAATTGGATGCGTTGTTTAATACATTCAATCCGGATAAAGCAGCATAGTGACCCACGCCAGGCGTATTGGCGACAACCTGCATCAGCCGGGACATGAGATTGACAGACTGGGCCGTAGACGAAGCCGGGGGCAGCTGAAAGGTTACATATAAGTTTCCATCGTCTTCAGATGGAATAAAACCGGAGGGCTTTTGCTGAAATAAAAAATATACTCCCACGCAAACACATAGCAGGAGGATCACGATATAACGGGAAGCGGAAATACTTTTCTTTACACCCAGCGTATATTTTTCAGTAACCCGTTCGAACCAATGATTGAACCTTAGAAAATATTTATTAACGCCCCTGGATTGTTTTTTTTCGTCTGTGGGTTTTAACAATAAGGAACATAGTGCAGGGGTTAGCGATAAGGCGATAAAAGCTGATAAGATAACGGAGATAGCAATGGTAATGGCAAATTGCTGATACAATCTGCCGACAATACCCGGTATAAATCCTACCGGCACAAAAACCGCAGCCAGGATGAGTGCGATGGCCACCACCGGAGCCGAAATATCTTTCATCGCGCGATAGGTTGCCTCCTTGGCCGACATTTTCTGCTCGTCGATATAATGCTGCACGGATTCTACAACGATGATCGCATCATCCACCACGATCCCGATTGCCAGCACAAACCCAAACATCGTCAAAGTATTAATGGTGAATCCGAGTGGAATAAAAAAACAAAAAGTACCCAGGATAGAAACCGGAATCGCAAGAACAGGAATCAGTGTGGATCGAAAATTTTGCAGAAACAGAAATACAACGATAGCTACAAGACCGAGTGTTTTTAATAACGTCCAGACAACATCGGACATGGAAACTTTTACAACCGTTACGGCTTCAAATGGAACTTTGTATTCGACATCCGCCGGAAAAGATTGTTTTAGTAACGCGAGTTCAGCATATACCCCATTGGCTGTTCTCAGGGCGTTACTTCCGGGCGCCTGATAAATCAACAGGTACGAAGCCCGGTTTCCGTCCACAAATGAATTACTGGCGAATGTAAATTTACCGAGCTCAACCCTGGCCACATCTTTCAGGTAAACCAATTCACCGGTTGCCGGTATACTTTTTAAAATAATTTTTTCAAATTCCGATACCTTATTCAGACGGCCATTCACGAGAATGCCCAGTTCGAAGGTTTGTGTTTTTGATTGTGGCGGAACACCCGCGGAACCGGCCGCAACCTGTACGTTTTGGGTATTCAGCGCATTGATCACATCCTGCGGTGTCAGATTATAAGAAGCCATTTTTTCCGGATTCATCCAGACACGCATACTGAAATCGTCAGTAAAACGATTGATGCTGCCAACTCCAGGCACGCGCAGCAACGCATCCTGCACGAAGATATTTGTATAGTTATCCAGGAACGTGATATCGTGCGTGCCCTTCGGTGCAAAGACCGCCACCATCATCAGCATACTGGGGTTCAATGCACGAACCGTCAGACCCAGCCTGCTGGCAACGGGTGGTATCAGAGGCGTTGCAATGCTCACCCGGTTCTGTACATCCAACGCAGCCACATCAATATTCGTTCCGATGCTGAACGTCACATTCACCGACATCAACCCATTGTTCGTGCTGTTGCTCTGCATATATTCCATGCCGGGCGTTCCATTCACCTGTGCTTCGATGGGCGTGGCCATCGTCTGCTCCACGGTCTCCGCATCGGCTCCTGTAAATTGTCCATTCACCTGAACGATGGGTGGTGTAATCTCCGGATACTGATCCACGGGAAGATTCAGAATACAAATCGTACCGGTTATCACCAACACGATGGATATCACGATGGCAGTTACCGGTCTCTTTATAAATGTATTCGCGATCATATGAAAACGCTTCTTATTGTGCCCTTTGCCCGCCCGATCCTTTTTGAGAGGCTGGTTTCTTTGTCGCCGTGGTTATTTCAGATCCGTCATGAATCGCCTGAACGCCATCCACAACAATCCGGTCGCCGTCCTGAATGCCGGTTTTGATGATCTGGTCAGCACCGATCACCTGTCCGACTTTTACTTTTTTCTGGAATGCACGCAGGGATGATTTTTGCTGCGAAGAATCAGCGTCTTTTTTAACACCCGGATCCCCGTCATTTTTCTTTATGGAATCTGCACTGGCAATGAGTAATGTGTCCCTGGCTACAAATACGAAAAACTCTCCCATTTGCTCCACAATGGCTTTACCCGGAATAAGCATTTGCGGATTGGTATCAGAATTATGCTCGCGCACCACACAACTAATACCTGCCTTTAAGGTGAGTTTGGGATTTGGGAAAACCAACCGCACACGAATGGATCCGGTTTGCGGATCCACTGCCCGGTCGATGACAGATATTTCTCCCGTATATGGGTAGACGCTATTATCAGGCATCAGAAATGTGAATAAAGAATCCGGATGTGGTTTTTTGGGATGCTGCAACTCTTCGTAGTGCGGCAGCTGTTTTTCATTGATAAGAAAATCTACTGCGATGGGATCAATGGTTGAAATTGTATTTAGTAAAGTAGTACCTACCACCACAAGGTTTCCAAGTTTTACCTGACTGAAGCCAATCGTACCGTCAAACGGGGCATATATAGTGGCAAAGGATAAATTTGTTTTTGCCGTACGTAATGCGTCCTCCGCAGCCTTCACCTGGTTTTCTGCATTCTGTGATGCTATCACAGCATGATCGAGGATTTGTTTGGCGATGGCGTTGTGATTATTTAAATAGGTATACCGGTCCGCATCCTGCTTGGCCTGTTGATAATTACCCTGTGCCACTTTCAAATTGGAAACGGCCTGTTCATAGGCATCCTGGTAGATTGACTTGTCGATCTCATATAATTTTTGTCCTTTGCGAACACGCGTGCCTTCTGTAAAAAAAATACCCGTAACATAACCCTGCACCTGCGGATGCAGATCCACCTGGCTCAATGCCTGTGTGGTAGCCGGAAAATTCTCATAATAATACACTTTCTGCGATTTCACTGTATACAGGTTCACCGGAACAACAGGGTCTACCGGTGGCGGTTTATGGATGCAGGAAAAAAACCCGGCAACACACAAACAAATGATGATCGGTAAAATTTTTCCCATGAATAATGATGTTTGTTTAATGATTAAAATTTATAAAGCCCATTGATTTCTGAAGGTCAATCTTACTCGATAATACACTGTACAATGCATTGAGATAACCAATCTGCGAACTGATCAGATTGGATTCCGCCGTAATCACATTCAGATAGGGAACCACACCCTGCTGATACTGAAGAGCAACAATGTCATACACATTTTTTGCGAGCGCTACATTTTCCTGCAACGAATACAGATTATATAAGTTACCCTTGTAAGAGGCCAGTGCACTCGTATATTCTGTATAAATCTCAGACCTGAGTTCCACCTGGGTCCAGTCTAGCAGCTGTTCCTGGAGTCTGGACCTCCTGATATTATTGGTCCTGTAAAATCCGGTAAATATGGGAAGGCTCAGCGAAAGACCGGCAAATGAGTAGGGATATACATTCGAATAGAGCGCAGCGAAGTTGTTATTTTCAAATTCAAAGTTGTAATTAAAGAATGCAGAAACCGTAGGAAGATAGGTGGACTTATAATAGTCGGTCACCTGGTGTTGCAGCATTTTATTGGTTTGAAGAATCTGATATTCGATCCGCTTGTCAAAAACCAGTTCCTGGGTAGTATCAAAACTGATATCGTTTTTCATTTGCAGCGTATCAAAAATCACATTGAACCGGCTCCTGGGCGGATATCCCATAAACTGCTTCAGCGTGGCATATTGCGGCACCACGTTTTCAACCGCCTGCATTAGTTGAGCTTTTGAATTATTCAGCGTGATGGCGGCTTCCTGGTAGTCGGTCATATCAACAATGCCACCGATATACTGCTGATAAGCATCATTATAATTTTTTGTTAGTCTGGCTGTGTCCTCTTTCAAAACATCTATCTGTGCAATGGTAAGCAGGAGATTATAAAATGCCTTGCTTACATTGGTAACCAGATCAATTTTTGCACTATCCGTGATCTGCTCCGATTGTTTCACAAAAAGTTTCACTGACTTGGATGCATATATCAAACCGGGACTGAAGATCGCCTGCGTTACCGACAGGGCCGGAATAAAAGTATTCTCTACGCCGGTATGTACTTTGATAGGTGTCCCGTTATTCTGTGAGTCAACAGTCAGGGCGGTTGGCAATTCGAAATAATGTGTAAAGTTCCCACCCACACTCACCTGCGGATACCAGCCCGAAACATTAATGGCGTTGGTAGTTTTAGTAATGGCCTGATTAATATAAGCCCTGTTTAATCCGGGTTGATGTTTAAATGCATAGTCAATACACTGATCCAGTGTGAACGATTCTGTGCTGTCTGCTCTCTGATAGGTTTGGGCAATCGCTGGTGCCGCAATCAATAGTAATCCATTACTAAGGAAGAAAGAAATCCCGGCAATTATTGAAGATTTAATTTTTGGTAAGTGAGACCGGCCCCCGGTGGCAAACTGAAGAAATCCATTCATCATGAACCAATTCCCGATTTAAAAAGTGAAGTTCAGATTTTAGTGCAAAAATCCAGCCTCCGTCTGTCCTTAAATTCCTCCTTAACGGCTGATTAACCTTAAAATAGTAATTAGTTGTAGGCTTTACGCTTTGGGCTTTAAGCGTTTATGGTAATAGATCGGCCAGCCGGCGAAGCTGGATCTCAGAAGCCTTGGCCGCATAGTTCACATTGACCAGTTGGAAGCCCGCACTCTCAAAGCTCTGCTGGGCCAGCGTCACATCCACGATGGTGGCTGCTTTGTAGTTGAATTTCATCAGCACGAGATTCAGCAGTTTTTGGGAGAGATCATAATTCTGTTTCGCTGTTTCCAGTTGCTTCAGGTTGTTGAGATAAGCCTGCCAGTTTTTAACCGCCGTGGAATGTATATTCAGCATTAGCGTGTCTTTCTGCAATCGCGCCGTATTCACGTTGATGCCCGCTATCTGTTGCTGTCTTTTATAAATTCCTCCATTGAATATGGGTATCGTCAACCCAAATCCCAGGTAAGGACCGTATTGTTGATTCAATATATTAAAACCGGTTGGAGTCGATGTGTGACTAAAATTATATCCAAGGTTAGCAGATACAGACGGATACCTGTATGATCCTACTTCTTTTTCGATATATTGGTTGATCTGAATCTGTTGATAGGCTGCCTGTATATCCGGATTTTGATAGGCCGCACTCAGTATGGAATCCAGTTGAATATTCTTATCAACCAGGATGGTATCTTTTACCGTGATGACTGAATCAGGATTGAGGACCATCAGCGTGAGCAGATCCGTTTTGTCCTGATCGATCACCAACTGCTGTGCAATCAGGCTTTGTAATTGTGTGTTCAGGTCCACCTGGCTTTGAAATAAATCTGCGTCATTGGCAACGCCCACGTTTTGTTGTTGTTTAACAATCTCCAGTCTTTGACGTGAGGCTTTGATGGATGCTTCCAATGTTTTCGCATATTCCTGCTGACGAACAATGTCATAATACTTCAGCATGACATTAAATATCAGGGTCTGCACACGGGAAATGTATTGTTGTTGTGTTTGGGAGACAACAACGCCGAGCCGGTTTTTTTCATTTACGATTCGGCCTCCCGCATAAACCGGTATAGTAGCCGCCACGCCTGCATTTAGCTGATTCGAACTGGCGTTCATGCTGCTTTTATTATTCAGCGGATTGGAATATTTCTGCTGCAGGCTGGTCAACTGCTCACTGACGGTGTTGACTGATTGAACGAAGGGCAGTCCGCCGGCAATTCCATAATTATTGTTGATGCCGGCAATGTCAACTATATTTTTAAAGATCGCCAGGGAAGGACTGTTTCTCATGGAAATGATAATGGCACTGTCCAGCGTCACCTGCTGTGAAACAACCTCCTTGGTCATCAATGCGAAAAAAAGAAAAAATACAATCCGGGTCATTTACTTTTTTATTTTAGACCATACCAGTTATCGTTGGCGGTTGGCGGTTGGCGGTTGGCCTCTCTTCCATACTTCCATACTTCCATTCTTCCATACTTGTGCTCAGTTATTCCGCCAGCCCCGTAACCTCCGTCACATTCTTGTGTTTCCCCGATATATATGTGTATACAGCAGGAATTACAAATAAAGTCAGGATCAGTGAAAAAAGAATTCCACCCACGACCACGATTCCCAGCGGAATCCTGCTCGTGGAAGCAGCGCCAAGACTCAGAGCAATCGGCAGCGCACCTAATGATGTCGCGAGACTTGTCATCAGAATCGGCCGCAAACGTTGTTGCGACGCTTCTATCACAGCCACCTTTTTTTCCAGTCCGTGTGCCCTTTTCTGATTTGTAAATTCTACGATCAGGATACCGTTCTTGGTTACCAGTCCGATCAGCATGATCATTCCGATTTCAGAAAATATATTCAGCGTTTGCCCGAACATCCACAAACTTAATAAGGCGCCGGCAATAGCAAGCGGCACCGTAAGCATGATCGCAAAAGGATCAATAAAACTTTCAAACTGTGCGGCCAACACGAGATAAATCAATATCAACGCCAGCCCAAATGCAAATAATATATTGGATGAACTTTCCGCATAGTCCCTGGACGTACCGGAGAGCGCTGTCTGGAAAGTGGGATCCAACACCTTTGTAGCAATAGCATTCATGGATTTTATTCCGTCTCCGATGGTTTGACCTTCTGCCAAAGAAGCAGATATCGTGGCGGCCTTATACCGGTTGAAATGATAGAGCGTGGAAGGCGCACTGTTTTGTTCCATTATCAAAACAGATGAAAGAGGTATCTGAGCGCCCTTTGAATTTCGGACATAGAGTTTGGAGATATCCATCGGATCGTTGCGGTTGGTTCTGTCTACCTGCGCAATGACCGGATATTGATATCCATTCTGGATAAAATAAGCCAGCCTGCCTCCGCTAAATGCGGATTGCATCGCAGATATAACATCCAGTGTGGAGAGTCCAAGATCCTTGATCTTTATCCTGTCCAGGGTAATATCCACTTCAGGTTTATTAAACTTAAGATTCACATCCACATTGGAGAATGTTTTATCCTTTCTTACTTCTGCAAGGAACTTGGGAATGACCGCTTTCATCTTGTCCAGATCCTGGTTCTGCAATACAAACTGCACCGGCAGACTGGTTCTGGAACCGGATCCGACGGCAATCGTTTGTTCCTGGATCACAAAAATGCGCGCATCAATAAACCGGTTCATTTTCTGTTGCAGGAATGTAGCGATTTCTGCCTGGGACCTTTTACGCTCATTGGGTGGTACAAGACCAATTCTGGGTTGCGATGTATTATTGGAAGGGCCAGCCGGTGTGCGGACAAATACAAAATCTCTTTCGGGAATGGAGTCATACAGATAGTTGGCAATACTGTCTGAAATATTCGACATGTAACTGAAGCTGGTTCCCTCCGGTGCGGTGGCTGTCATACGGATTGAGCTGCGATCTTCCAATGGAGCCAGTTCACTTTTCAGATTACTGAACGCGAAAATAATAATGACAATACAGGCAGCAATAATCACCCAGGCGAACCAGCGGGCTCTTAAAAAACTCTCAAGCAAACGCCTGTACCCATTTTCCATCCCCTTGAAAAACGGCTCTGTCCTTTCATAAAATTTTCCGTGTGAAGAATTTTTTCTTGTGAGCACCACATTCAAAACGGGCGTAATAGTCAGTGAAACGAAAGCGGAAATTAATACGGCCGCAGCGAGAACGATACCGAATTCACGAAATAATCTTCCGACGAATCCCTGTAAAAAAACCACAGGCATGAACACCACAGCCAGCGTCAGTGATGTGGAAATGACGGCGAAGAATATTTCCTTACTCCCCTCTACCGCGGCCTTGCGAAGAGGCATTCCCCCTTCCAGTTTACGGAAGATATTTTCGGTTACAACGATCCCGTCATCCACCACCAGCCCCGTAGCTAACACAATCGCCAGCAGGGTAAGTATATTGATGGAGAATCCCGCAATATACATGATGAAAAATGTAGCGATCAGCGAAATGGGAATGTCGATCAGCGGACGTATGGCGATCAGCCAGTTACGGAAAAAGAAAAAGATAACCAATACTACCAATGCGAAAGCGATCAGCAGCGTGTCTTTCACTTCACTTAGCGAATGCCTGATGTTGACGGTATTATCAATGAGAACATTAAACTGAAGATCTTCTCTGTTCGACTGTTTGATGACCTCGAGTTTTTGATTGAACTCATTGGCAATCTCGATATTATTGGCGCCTGGTTGTGGAATAATTGCAAGACCAACAGCATTTACGCCATTGTATTTCCAGCTCTGTTCGGGGTTCTGCGGACCGACCTCAATCCGTGCAATATCTCCGAACCGAATGATGCCGGAACTGTCTTCACGTAGAATCACATTGCGGAAATCCGCTTCGCTGGTGAGACGGCCCTTGGTCTGTATAGTGAGCTCCGTATTATTTCCATAAATCTTGCCGGGTGGTATTTCAACATTTTCAGTGCCCAGCGCCGTGGTAATATCATTAAATGCAATATTATATGCATTCATTTTATCCGGATCCAGCCAGATACGCATGGCATATCCCTTGTCGCCGAATACGTTTACGGAACTTACACCGTCGATGGTCTGCAATTGCTGAACCAGAACATTATCAGCATAATCACTGAGCTGCAAAAGACTTTTCGTGCGGCTCTGCAAGGCGAGAATCAGAATCGGATCACTGTTGGCATCTGCCTTGGTAACCACCGGCGGTGCATCAATATCGAGTGGAAGATTTCTTGCGGCCTGTCCCACTTTATCTCTCACATCGCTGGCGGCACTTTCCAGATCTGCGCCCAGATTAAATTCAACGGTGATATTGCTGTTTCCCAGGGAACTGGTGGATGAAATCGTTCGGATACCGGGAATACCATTGATCTGTTTCTCAAGCGGCTCGGTGATCTGGCTCTCGATGATATCCGGATTCGCACCTGTATATGAAGTGGAAACGTTTATGATGGGTGGGTCAATGGCCGGATAATCCCTGACCGCGAGAAAATTAAATCCAACGATTCCGAACAGGATGATCATCAGATTCATGACCGTAGCCAATACAGGCCGTTTCAGAGATAGTTCCGAAATATTCATGCTTGGGTCGTTCTATTTTGCAGCTTCGTTATTGTTTATAGCTGCGAATTCATCCAGGGTTCTTACATTTCTTACCTGGAGCGGGGCTTTCGGACGCGCAAATAATACCCCCGTTATAACGATCGTATCACCCGGCTTTATGCCAGCCGTAATTTCAACATTGTTAGATAAACGGATGCCGGTTGTCACATTTGTAAAATTCGCTATCCCGTCTTTGACAACAACCACCTGGTTATTTTTATCATCCGGTATCAGCGCATTCGTCGGAATCATTATGGCCGATTTATTCAGTCCGGAATGCAGGATCACTTTGGCAAAACTACCCGGATTAGCGCTGCTGTTTTCCAGAATGGCCCGTACAGTCAAATTCCTGGTGGAAAGATTCACCTGCGGTTCAATCGCAATGATCTTTGCTTTTCGGGTCGTTCCGTTTTCATCCATGACAACATCCACTAAACCGCCGACTTTCACTGTTGAACTATAATCCTCCGGTATCGTAAAATCAATTTTTATTTTATCCAGTTGCAGTAGGGTGGCAATTAATGTGGTTGGCGTAACATACGCTCCAACGCTTACCTGGCGCAATCCGATATAGCCGTCGAACGGCGCTTTCAAAAAGGTTTTGTCGAGTAATGCCTGGTTATACTCAATATCCGCTTTAAATCCGTTTACAATATTTAACGCAGCGTCATAATCACTTTGATTCAGGCCATTTACAGCCAGCAGTTGTTTATCACGCTGCTCTGTTTTTTGCGCGAGATCCAGGGCTACTTTACTTTTGTCTACCTGCGCCTGAAGGTCCGCGTTATTTATTTTTGCTATCAGCGTTCCTTTTTTTATCAGTTTTCCCTCGGGAACATACAGATAAGTCAAACGGCCGCTCGCTTCAGGATGCAGTTCAACATATTCATTTGCCACAACCGTACCATTTACTTCAAGGGTATTCGACACCGGTTTTGCGCTGGCTATCAAAGCATCTACGACGACAGGGGGTGTAGTTTTTTGTTTTGAGGTATCGGTTTTTTGTGAACAGGCAAATAAGAAAAACCCTGATAAAATAATTCCGAAATTTCTCAGTACCTGTTTATTCATTCAAATTCCTTGTTTAACCAACAATATGTAAAATGCAGCCCGCAAAGATAGCCACAAACGATTTTTTGGATGGCTAACCCCTCTTTTATTATTTAAACGGGTTAAATCAGTGTTCATTGACCTCTTTTCAGCTTTCGTCGACTGATTTCCTTATCTATTAACGCCAGTTCCCTGCCCGTTTGTCCGCTGAGCGAACTGTTCTCCTCAGCCCTGCGCATCAGATAGGGTATCACGTCTTCAATGGGACCAAAGGGCAGGTATTTGCTCACGGAGCATCCGGCCTTGGCGAGATTAAACGTGATATGATCACTCATTCCATAGAGTTGGGAGAAATGAATGTGCGGATGCGCGAAAGACAGGCCCCGTTCCCTGAGTAATTCTGTTGTCCGGAGATTACTGTAGTCGTTGTGTGAAGCTACGATGGCAGCGATATTTTTGATATTTTCTATGCAAAAAGAAACACCGGCATTATAATCCCGGTCAGTCGATTCCTTGTCAGGTTGAATGGGAGAAGGATATTGCTTTTCCACCGCCCTGGCCCTTTCTTTCTCCATATAAGCGCCCCGCACCAATTTGACTCCCAATACAAAATCTTTTAGCACAGCCGCCTCCAGCATATCTTTTAAAAATGAAAGCCGGTCGTGCCGGTATAATTGAACGGTATTATATACAACAACTTTTTCTTTGTTGAATTCCGCCATCATTTGTATACTCAATACATCAACCGGATCCTGTATCCAGGTTTCTTCCGCATCCACCAGCACCGCAATATTTTTTTCCGCGGCTGAGCCACAGATCTTTTGCATCCGGTTACGAACCCGTTCCCATTCTGACAGTTCTTCTTTTGAAAAAGAAGCCAACGCAGCTGCATATCGTCTCATCAGCGGACCAGAGCCTTCATCCAGCGAATGGTCCAGCTTCTCCAACAATTCAAAACGGGCGAAGCCGGTCACCTTAATACTGATGAATGGAATATTGGGTTGGGACGCTGCATAATTGATCACGCGGATAAATTCCTCACATGCCTCATCAAATCCGATTTCTCCGTTATTACCGCCTTCCACGCCATAATCCAAAATCGCCTGCACATGATAAGCCGCCAGTTTTCTGGCCACCGGTGCAGTCTGTTCGAGGGTTTCGCCGCCGACAAACTGAGAAAAAATAGTTTTACGAATGATTCCCCTGATTGGCAGTTTCAGGCGTATCGCCCAGGGAGTGATCCAGATTCCCAATTTTACGAGCAGCGCATTACCCATGCTTTTAAAAAGAAATCTGGCTTTTTTGAGATCCGCATCTGATTTGTAAGCAAATGCAATCTCTGTATTTTCAAACGAAGGAATCATATACTGGTAGCGGGTTTTAGTAGATTTTACTGATTTACGTTCACCTGGGGAAGTCATAATCGCGTTCTGACTTCATGTTAAAGATATTTCTTCTTTAAATCCCTAAACCTCTTATCGTCCTGCAGTGATCCCAATAACGTATCGTGGTCCACAAAACTTCTTTTCAATGCATTTGTCTTAAAAGATCTTTCAAACCATTCCAGAGACGTCTCCATATTTCCTTGTAAGTAAATACAACTCGCCATGCTATAGAGAATATACCCATTAGATGAATCACTTCGAAAAGATTTGATCAGGTAGCTATAGGAAGAATCGTACTTACCTACGTTCATATAAATATTGCCCATTACATAATTAATTGAAGCCGGCGTTTCATTCGGCTGAAATGCAATAAATTTCCAGTAATTCTCCAAAGCTGAGTCGTAATGACCGATGCCGGAGGTAATATTTGTTGGGCTAAGACCTTTTTGACGGGCAAGAATAAGATCATTGGCAGCGCTTTGAATCTTGTACATTTCGATTCTGGCCATGCCACGATTATAGTATGAATAAGGATTATTGCTATCCAAACCAATAGCACGCGTGAAATAATCTTCGGCGCCTGAATAATCCCTCTTTTGTATATACAATACTCCTTTTTCAACATTCAGTCTTGATTTGGAAACCGGATCGATATTAGTTAGAGATAGCGCAAGATCAATGTCTTTTATGGCCTGGTCCGGATTCCCGCTGAGCATGTGAAGATTCGCCATTGCCTCGTACACAGATAGTTCGGTCGAATCTTTTGCCAGGTAAATTCTGTATTCGGTAAGCGCTTCAAGATTCCTGTTCATGCGTGTATACAAATCTGCCCGTAACCGAATTGCTTCTATATTATTATTGTCATATTTGTACGATTTAGCGTAGTCGTTGAGAGCCTTATTGTAGTTCTCGATTTGCTCGTTATAAGACCTTGTCAACCGTCCCATCTTGTCAAAGCATTTTGCCCTGCCTAAATAATAATCTGAATTGGAATAATCAGAATTAGATTCGGGCTTTTTGAGCAAAGCTGAGTATCCCCTAACAGCATCCTTATAATATCCTGCCCTGTATTTCTCTTCCAGATCAGCAAGTATCCGGATGTAAGTATTCAGTTCCTTTATCCTGGCTTCATAAATATCTCTTTTCTCTGGCGTGAGGTCTATGACCTTTGAGTATAATAGAATAGCTGCCTGGTAATTTCTTTTGTTTTCTTCCAAACGAGCCTGATCTGTATACCGGCTGATTTTGTCCTCCGGGTCCATGGTTTCATCGGCATGCCCGTACGAATTGGTTTGCGTGGGTGCACTTGCTATGGTGATATTATCGGAAATATCATGAACGGTATCGGCCGGATTGAAGAAACCGATTCTTGAAATATATAGAAGCCATTTATTGTTAGCGCTTCTCTTTATATAAATCTCTGCTACCCTGTTGGCTGGCTTGTAGGGGGTAGATGGATTCGACAGGCAAATATTTTTAAAAAAAGAAGTGAAATAGACATTTATGTAAATATTCTGTTTGCCTCTTTTAACACTGGAAGTTCTGACATTGCTGAAGTATACAGAATTTGAATCACTCTTTCCATAGTAGGTATTAAAAGCATTCAGATACTGAATAACGGGTACATCGGGAGAATTAGTAGAATTTGAGTAATCAGGACTGCTGATATCATCAGCAATGGCAATCTGATCATTCAGAAATATCCGTTTGTCACTATCTTCAACACTCTGAATGATCAACCCCTTAATATCGGTACTTTCAGCGCCCGTATAGGAAATCGTGTTGAGCAGGTTGTTCAGATATCTTTCTATTGTAATTTCCGATTTTGCTTTGATAACCTTCACGTCGTTCATAGTGATAGCATCCTGGGCATAGCACATAAAAGCCAGGCAATGGAAACCAACAGAGAAAATAATTACCCTAAACATCCGAATCACGGTTTTATCGTTCAGTCAGAACCTTTGTACTTTAGTTACCATTTAATAATTTGTTTCTATAGTTATCCATCTCGAACGAAGAAACTCTTTGCATTTGATTAATAAGCCAGCCTGAGTTCATCGTCTCCCGCGGGAAATTCTCCACAGCAAATATCCATTTGTCTGCCAGCAAAAAATGATATTTTATTTTGATAACATCCAGAAATTCAATTTCACGATTCAAAATAGCATTGTATAATTCCAGCATATGGGACCTTTTAAAATAAAAGGTTTCAAAGTAACTGGATAAATTCTCTTTGTCTTCAAAAGCTCTCTTTAATGAAACAAAATTTGTTCCGTGGCTGGTCGGGCTGATGATTTTTGTTTTAATTTTACTTTGAGGCATTTCTGTTACATCTATTTTTGATTTTAGTGTGCTGGATCCCACGGCGACAATCATCCATTTAGATCCTTTGTTCTGGGCCGTTTCAATTTTCATGATGATCGGAATTACAATAGAAGAAGCATTGTATTTGAATTTACAAGTCAGTTCAGCGTACCAGTTGCCTCCGTAAAAATTGAGATAAATGGGTTTTTTCTTCCTGGTAACATCTGAGATAAACTTACTCACCATTACACTGTCCAATGACCTGTTTTCATCGTTAAACAAACTCCGGATCAATCGTTGCCTGTCGATATTGAATTTGATATGATGGGCTTTGTAAACGCCTCTCAGGAATGAGCCCGGTGCGTCATTAAACCGCTCAAAAAATTCATCTATTTCCTTAACCTCGTAAATAAAATGCTTGTCCTTGGCACGGTCGTTATTTGAATACACCTGACTGAAGAGGCGATGTTGGCAAATAAGAAAGAAAATAAAAATCCAAATCTTCAAAACATAAGTCTTTACCATATTAAAAATGCGATTACGGTTTTGGGTTTTTCGTGCCCACTACCTCAACATCAGATAACATCACATCCCACTGCTGGACGACATTACCACGGAGATTTCTTTCATAAACAACCAACTGGACCTCGGTCGTTTTTTTTGTTTCATCAACATACACTACATGTCCATCACGGTAACCCCGGAAAGTCTGCTCAAAGCTGACCAATCCATAATACTTGCCATCGGCTCCTTTACGAATATTGCTAACGTAATCCACGTGGGAAAAAGTGATGAGAATGCCATCGTATGGAAGATTTCTGAGTTTCTCCAGAAAATCCCGAACCCGCAGGTGTTTCTTTTCATTGCTATGGGCAGACGAAGTTGTTTTATCGAACGAGTATAAAATCAGCGAAATAAATAAAGGAATCATCGTCAAAAAATACCGCATATAAATTTTTTTTTGTTGTTAATTCCCTTCGTGTGTTTATAAATTTATTTTTGAGAAACCTCTTTACTTTTTTTTCTCCATATGAATCCAATGACTATTTCATGTGTACCATTGCTGACCGTGTTCAATGGCGTGGTGGTATAATCATAAGAATAGCCGAGATTAATCGTGCTGCTGATGTTGACTCCTAACAGCGCAGCATAGCCCACTTTATAGCGATATGAGAATCCCAGCCAGATCAAATTTTGGTATTCTATTTTAGCATTCACGTCGACTCCAATGGGCAGGGGCTGTACATAACTGACCATGACGGAGGGCAGAATGGTGATGTTATCACCTGCTGATATCTTATAACCGGCAGTAAAAAACGTGTGTGGAATCAATTTCCCCTTGAGCAAAGTTACTCCGTTTGATGTTGTTGAATCACTGACGGAATTTATGGGAACGGGAACAATTTGCTGGGCAGACAATCCCAAAAAAAAATTTGTATTCGATAACCAGAGACCGGCATTCACATCCGGCTCCAGCTTGTTCAGATAACCGCTCTCCAATACAGCAGGATCGACAGGATTAGCCTGACCGAAATCTACCGCGTTTACGTCAACGTTTACTTCCTGTACACCCAGGGAAACGCCCATACTTAAAGTGGTTTTATGGCCCACAGGAATGTGATATGCGTATGAGCCATAGGCGGCAATTCGATTCAGGGGGCCTGTTTTATCATTTAAGATCGAAAAGCCAAGTCCGGAATGAGCCGGCGGAGCGCTATACTCCGTCAAGGATTGTTTTGCATCGGATTGCTTGGTCCGGACATCTGCGACCGTGACAGGTGTTTCGTAGTCATATTGTGTTTTTCCAAGTGGAGCATTAACAGTAAGATACAGCGTTGTAGGTCCGCCTTGTAAACCAACCCACTGATTGCGATAACTGACTTTAAGGTCCCAGTAATTTTGTATCCCCGCAAGTGCGGGGTTCAGGATGAAATTGTTCAGAATATATTGGGTATAATAAGGTTGTTGCTGGGCAGATACGCAACCCATGATTAAAAAACAAACGCAAATGATTAGAAATTTCTTTCCCGGCATGATCATTATTAATTTATCCGTCACTTAAATATGGTAACAGAACCTGCTATTTTCTTTTCATTATTTTTTGGATCGATGATATAGTAATATGTTGCCATTGGAAGAGGGCTGCCATTCAATGTCCCATCCCAGTTTTTGTTATTATTTTCTGAATGAAAAACGAGCTGACCATACCTGTTGTACACATCTACGGTTGCCCCAGGGAAAGCTGAAAGATTGGTGATAACCCAGGTATCATTGATGCCGTCACCATTTGGTGAAAAAGCATTGGGCACCAATATTTTTGATGTCCCCCCTGTCACAGTAATCTTGATGCTCCCGCTGGCTTCACATTTATTGTCATCAGTAATATTCAACGTATAAACCGTAGTAGAAGATGGGTTTGCAATGGGATCTTCGATTGTCGCATCATTCAAACCAGTGGTTGGCATCCATTGATAAGAGACTATATTACCCGTTACCAGGACGTTCAGGGTAATACTTGCCCCGGGAGCAATGGTTAGATCCGGTCCCATGGTCAGGGTGGGAAGAGGGTTGACCACTATAGTTATCTGTGAAGATGTGCCACACTGTCCCGCCGCCGGAGTAAAGGTATATAACGCACTGCCGGCATCTACGGTGCTGATAGAAGCAGGGCTCCAGGTTCCGTTGATTCCTTCCACCGACTTTGTCGGTAGCATCGGCGCTGACGCATTCTGGCAAAATGAGTCTGTAATTGTTGGAAAAGTTGGCGAGACGCTGGTAGCGATTGTAATTTTTAAAGAAACCGAAGTTGCGCAGTTGCCTGCGGATGACGGTGTAAATGTGTAAGTCGTAGTTCCAAGAACAGATGTAGTAATACTGGCCGGGCTCCATGTTCCGATAATTCCTTCATTCGAGGTTGTCGGCAGCGCCGGTGCTGTGGCATGCTGGCAATATGAATTTGCTATTGTTGGAAAAGATGGTGTAAGGCTGCTAACAATTGCAATGCTTAAAGAAACAGGAGATGAGCAAGTGCCCGTAGATGATGGTGTAAATAGGTAGGTCTCCGTTCCAAGAGCGGATGTATTAATGCTGGCCGGACTCCAGGTTCCGGTGATTCCTTCATTTGACGTAGGCGGCAGGACCGGCACTGTGGCATTCTGGCAATATGAATCTGCAATTGTTGGAAAAGTTGGTAAGATGCTGCGAACGATTGTAATATTTACAGAAACCGGAATTGAACAGGTGCCCACAGTTGTTGGTGTAAATTTGTAAGTCGAAACTCCAATGACAGATGTATTGATACTGGCCGGACTCCAGGTTCCGGTAACGCCTTCAATCGATGTTGTCGGTAGGGGCGGCGCTGTGGTATTCTGGCAATATGAATTCGCTATTGTTGGAAAAGTGGGTGATATGCTGCCAACGATTGTAATGCTTAAAGAAACCGGGGTCGAGCAAGTACCCGCGGATGGTGTAAATTGGTATGCCGAAGTTCCAATGACAGATGTATTTATACTGGCCGGACTCCATGTACCTGCAATTCCTTCCTTCGATGTTGGTGGCAGTACCGTCGCAGTCGAATTTTGACAAAGCGGCCCGATTGGATTAAATGTCGGTGTAATCGCCGCATTTACTTTTAATACAATAACATTTGATGTATCGGAGCCGCCTGCACACGGCCCGGTGGCGGATGCGACGCAGCGCACTGCGTCATTGTTGACAAAACTGCTACCGCTATATGACGCGCTGTTCGTACCAACCTTATTGCCATTTAATAGCCATTGATAAGTGGGTGAATTTCCTGCGTTGGAAGCTGTTGCAGTAAAGTTGACCAGGGTGCCTGTGCAAATATTTATTGCCGAAGAAGATATCGTTACTGTCGGAGAAAGAGACGGATTGATAACAATTGTCGTGCTGGCAGTGTCCGAAGTACAACCATTTGCATTGGTGGCTACGGCGATCCAGGTTCCGGCATAAGCAGCAGTAACATTGTTAAAAACAGCCGAATTGGCGTACTGCCCGCCCAGCCCTGAGCCCGGTTTTTCTATTAAATATGTTGTACCCGGTACGGACGGTACGGATAATATAAGCTGACCCCCGGTACATACGGGACTGTTTGAGGTGAATGTTGGCGCAGGCAGTTTAGAGAGCACATTCACATTTATTGATTTTGTTATTGGACCGCCGCCGCCCGGACATGTATCGTTAACCTGAACTGAATATACAGTATTGGTATTAGGATTAACCATGATTACTGAATCACCATTGAATTGTGGTAGTCCCTGCCATACGAAGTTGTAAGGAGCCACACCAAAGAATCCTCTGGCCGTCAGGGTAACCGGAGCGCCTGCGCAACTACTTTGCGGCGAAGCAGTCAGGGAAGCAGAGTCAAGGGTTCGGCCCACTAAGGTTATCGTTAAATCTTTGGATGCTCCAATACATGATCCATCACAACCAACAGGGCCATTACACTTTCTAAAGAAATTAAAAGTAAAAGGAATATTTTGGGCACCGCAAACCGGACTTGGAAAACAGCCGGCCACACTGGCTCCGTTATTCAATAGTATGCTTTGATTTGGAAAATTCTGCGGTCCGGTACCGGCAGCAGTGCCTACCCATTTTTGAGAGGTACACCCACTATTTATTGTGAATGAAAAAGCTCCGTCCTGGCCAACACAGGGAGCGTTTGCAGTAAATTCAAATGAAAACATTGCATCAATAATAGTTGCCTGAGTCGGTGCGGGTACTATAAAATTGTATTTACAGGCAGTATCCAGGCTGCAATCCTGGTTCGAATGAGATCCGTTAATCGTGTCCTTCTTCAGCACAGCCATGCTCTGCACCAGGGGATCAATTACTACATCGCCGGTCCTAAGCTGAGCATTTAGGAAATCGCTATGAATGGCCAGTGTCAATTTATTATGATCAAGATAATACGGAATGAACTGGTAGGTTGAAGATGGATTTTCCTTCTGGTACATGACCCCTTCCTTTATGTGAAAAACGGTCAATGCCGTCACACGAAAATCAGCAGATGAGACCAAACCATTTCCAGGGAGTCCATTTGAGAAAGTGAAATTGCCGGTATGCCCGTTCAAAAACGAATCTCTGAATAGCAGCGTTTTATAGGTGGAAAATTTGTTCGCATGTACTATAAAATTGGTTTTAATTGATCCTCTCGATACTTTCATTTCTGCGTCGATACTCGGAAAAATATTTTTA
Source organism: Bacteroidota bacterium (assembly GCA_013286315.1). Taxonomy (GTDB): domain Bacteria; phylum Bacteroidota; class Bacteroidia; order Chitinophagales; family Chitinophagaceae; genus Puia. The sequence goes on from JABDFX010000011.1 coordinate 42,160, forward strand.
ATCGCGATTCCATCATCCCCTGCTGTATAATGTGTCCAATCCGCGGTGGCTAATAATGTTCTGGTGCTCCCATTTTCTCCATACAATTTCCAATTGTTGAAATAAGTCCGGCCATCAGGAGTATTGAAATAGGATGATTTTCTTTTAATATCAAAACCCATCGGATCTTCCTGATTCGATGCTTCATAAAGTAATGGGCCCTTTGGACTAAGCCGGGTGTCAATGGTAATCCATTGTCCGTTCTTTTTGAAGTGCATGGGGCTTGATGACCGCTGAGAATAAAAAATTGACGGAGTGTCTTTATTTATATAGAATTTGGAATCTATCGTCCTTTTTTCAAAAAGTTCAACCGCATTCCTATTGGGACTGTATTCATCACCAAAATTTGCGTCGTGATGGCGCATGAAAGCCTTGTTTCTTGCCATCCATAATTTACCACGGTTTGTATATTTTCTTGTGAAGCTGGTAAAGTTATTTTTTATAACAGACTTCTGCTGACGACCATCCTGGGCCCATAAGGCAGAACCATTTACAAGTGCGATGAATTCCACCAATATAAATACAATTATGAAAGAACCTTTCATTTGAATCACGTTCTTCTTATTTGTAGACTGGTCAAACGAGGCTACTGTAATGTTTTGTACCAAAGAAAATGGGTCATTAAGAATTGGATTTTTATTCCTTCCAGATATCATAAATCTTTTAGAAGCAGAAATAATTTTTTAACCAGGAAAGTATCTGTTAATTTTTAAAGGATCCGCTATAAAGCTATTGAGGTTATTTTTCCCCATTTAAATTACGCGTCCTCTCCCAAACTTAACAACGAAGAGAGAAGACTTTAAAAAGTAATGATGAAGAAATACTTCAAAAGTTAAGCCATGAGCCTGAAGATACAATTTTTGCAAATTACAATGAAAGATTTCCCGCTTTTGACAAAGACAACCTGACAGAATTCGGTCATATTTTACAAGAGCGGCCATTATCAGCTTATAACCATAAAATGGTGCGCGAATGACCAGGCGCGGAGATTGTCTAAGGCCTAAAACTAATTTAAGATTAAAAATTGTAAATATTACTTCCACTTCTTTTAATGAATGACAAGATAATTTCAAAAATGCAGCCTGTCGTAATTAATTTCGCTTGCGATTATACAACCTTAGGCACATTGCACAAGAAATGGTTTTAGGCTTTAGGCTTTATGAAGATTTTAAAAACAAATATTTATAAGCTTTCCATCCCCATGCATCCGTTTCAGATCGCAACAGGGACCATGTATAACGCGCAAAACCTGTTTATACGGGTGGAAACGGATGAAGGCCTGACAGGTGTCGGCGAATGCTCCGCATTCCCGCTGATTACCGGTGAATCCCAGGCTACCTGTTTTGAAATGGCCAGGGAATTTGCGGGGCTGTGGAAACACAAGAGCGCGCTTGATATAACCGAAAGGTTAAAGGAACTGGACAATTACACGGCTTTCAACACAACGGCAAAAAGTGCTTTCGATATGGCACTTTATGACCTGTCCGCCCAAAAGGCCGGACTTCCATTATATAAATTTTTGAAAGGAAATAAAAAAACCCTGGAAACTGACCTCACCATCGGGATCGATGAACCTGAATTAATGGCCGCGAAAGCAGTGGAATTTAAAAACAACGGAGTAAGGATCATAAAAATAAAACTGGGTAAAGATGGCAAAACAGATTTGATACGTGTACAGAAAATCCGGGCAGCAGTGGGCGACTCTATCAAACTTCGTATTGATGCCAACCAGGGCTGGGATTACGAAACCGCAAAAGATGTGCTTGTGAAAATGGGCGATTGCGACATTGAATTTTGCGAACAGCCGATGCGGCAATGGAATGATCATTTGTTACCATCGATCCGAAAAATTTCACCCATAAAAATCATGGCAGATGAAAGTGTATTTGATCATCATGATGCGGAGAGGCTGATTCATGCCGGCGCCTGCGATTATGTCAATATCAAATTTTCAAAATCAGGTGGTATCGCAGAAGCCCTTCGCATCAATGCTGCCTGTGAAAAAAATAAAATTCCCTGTATGATGGGTGGCATGCTGGAAAGCAGACTGGCTCTGACGGCATTTGCACATTTTGCGCTCTCTCAGGATAATATTCAATTTTATGATATGGACACAGCCCTCCTGGGTCATAAGATGGATCCCGTAACGGGCGGTGTGCAGTATAAAGGATATTTCCTGGAGGTTCCCGAAACCGCCGGCATTGGAGCTGATATGGATGAAAATTTTTTAAAAGGAGGTGAACTGATTGTTATATAGCTGAAAGTTCAACGCGCAAAGTGCAACCGTCAACCGTCAACCGTCAACCAAAAAAATAAAATGCAAAAAACTCCGAAAGATTCAAAGATCATCATGACAGAAATCGTTCTTCCCAACGATACGAATGTATTTGGTAACCTGATGGGCGGCCGGTTGATGTACTGGATGGACATTGCTGCAGCACTCTGTGCAGGTAAGCATTGTAATTCACCGGTAGTAACGGCTTCAGTAGATAATATTTCCTTTGAAAATCCGATCAGGCTGGGCAACGCAGTACATATTCACGCCAGTATGAGCCGCGTCTTTACAACGTCAATGGAAGTCCATTTGAATGTCTGGGGTGAAGACTTCATCAATCAGCAGAAATATAAAAGTAATGAGGCCTATTATACTTTTGTAGCGCTTGATATGGCCCGCAAACCAAAAACGGTTCCTGGTCTCCTGCCGGAAACGGAAGAAGAATTAAAATTATTTGAAGGCGCTCTTCGCCGCCGCCAGTTGAGGCTGGTTCTTGGAGGAAAAATGAAAGCTGCAGACGCAAAGGAATTACGCGCTCTGTTTATCGAAAAGTAAGAAAGCAGCATCAATTAACAATTAACAATTGACAATTAACAATTACCTCCGATTCGTTTCCAGTAAATTATAGTGTCTGTCAGTCCACCGTGAGGTTTCAATGCATAGTCCGGGATCACACCGGATTTATTAAATCCCAGGCTTTCATAAAAACCCGCCGCACCTTCGTCAGCAGCCGTATCGAGATTCAAAAGGGTTCGTCCTTTTTTAACCGCAATCTGTTCGGCTTCTTTCACCAGTGCCCGGGCAACACCACGTCCCCGTTTGTCAACCCTCGTCATGAGTTTCGCAATCTCGGCACGATGAGGTTGGTTCTCCGGACAATTCAGTAACAACGAAACGGTTGAAATCAATTTTCCCTTTTCCCTGGCACCCAATACAATGCGCTCGCCACGGTCCGCTGATGCCAGCGATGTTTCCCAAAACGCCATAGCCGTTTTCTTTGACATTGGATGCATAAAACTGACAGAACCTCCGTTCGCAACAACTTCGATAATGAGCTCCGCAAGTTCTTCAACGACATCTGTTCGATAACCCAGTATTTCTATCTCGAATTGTAAACTCATCTTTTATGCTTAATGCAGGAGGCGTGAGGCGGGAAGCCAAAAATTTTTTGTCAGGCCTCCTGCCCCCTGCTTCCTGCTTCCTGCTCACTCAGGCAACAACAACAACTTAATAAAATTATCTTCGTTCAGATAAAGTTTCGCAGCGGCTTTCACCGAGGCCGGTGTTACCTGTTTTATTAAAGCCGGATATTGCAACACTTCGAGCAGCTGATCCCCGTTCTCAGTCTGATTCGTCAGCCAGCTCAGCCAGTATCCGTTGTCTCTTAAATGCAGTTCGTACTGACGGGTTTCTTCCGTTGAAAATTTTGTAATATCATCTGCCTTCACACCCTCGGTTTTCAATTTGTTGATTTCTTCTTTTGTGGCATTGATCAATTTATCTACATTCTCGGGTGCGCAGCCGAATGAAATCGTAAACGAATACCGGTTCAATGGATATTTATTATAAGACACGGACACCCTCGGTGCATATGTTTCTCCCTCTTTTTCTCTCAGCCGGTCAAGAATTCTGAATTGCAAAATTTCACTCAGGCCCGTTAACTGAATATTCGTTTCGGGAGAATATGTGTAGTTGCCACTGATCACCAGTCGGACAGATGCCTGGGGCTCTCTTCCCTTTTTTGCAATGGCTGTTATTTTTCCCGGAGGTATATGAATATTCAGATTACGTGCTTCCTCTTTCTGATTATTTGATGGCAGGGATCCCAGGTATTTTTCCAATAATGGCTTTATACTGTCCACATTAAAATTGCCGTCAAATACAAAAGTGAAATCGCCCGCATTGGAAAAACGCTCTTTATAAATCTTCAGGGATTTATCCAGATCGATTTGTTGTAATTTCTCGACGGAGGGTCCCGTTCTGCGAAAATTATGATCACCCAATACAGCCGCTACTGTATCCGCATACACACTCTTCGGATCACTGTTTCGGTTCGCAATCGAGGAAATGGATTGCTCAATAACATTATTAAATAAGGAACTGTCTTTTCTGGGAGACGTAAAATAAAGGTGGATCAGCTGCATCGCCGTTTCGAGATCCTTGGGCGAACTGGATCCTTCCACACCTTCTGATCTTTCGGAAATATAAGATTGAACACCCACAATTTTGCCGCTGAGCATTTTTTCAATGTCCGTAGGTGAAAACTGCCCTAATCCCATACTCTCTACCAGGCCCGCAGCATTGGATGCTGATTCAAAGTCAGCATCGGAATAGAGTGAGGTTCCGCCCGGACTAAATGCTTTGAAGCGTATCTCATCATTTTTAAAATCAGTCGGTTTCATTATAACTTTCAACCCATTGCTCAACATGAGTTCAGTGATGCCGAGTTTTTCAATTTTACTCTCATGGCTGATACTCCCACCGGCCAACTTATCTGAAATGAATGGTTCATTGGAAACTTTATCTGCATAGGGAACGAGCTTCATGGCAGCGACCGTATTAAACCAGCTGCTCACGGTTGCTTCCGTTGGAATGGATGCGCTGTCTTTCTGAGGAGCCATGATAATCATGTCCCGGTTGCTGTCGGTAATAATCTGAGGACATAAAGCATTAATATCTTCGATCTTTGCAGTGGACATATAAGTCTTGGTCAGATCATATTCCACTTCAATTCCCGGCGCCGGCTCACCAACTAAAAAATTCCGTGTATATTCCTGAACGAAGTTCTCAGAGTTTTGTTTATCCTTTTCTTTTACTGCAGACTCGAGATTACTCAGATAACTTGCCCTGGCCCTGTCCAGTTCGGTCTGCGTAAATCCGAATTGCTTTGCCTGTAATATCAACTGCCACACAGATTTAAAACTATTTTCCAGCTGACCCGGTTTGGCAACTCCAAATACTGTAAATGCATCCAGACCACCCAGAAAACCGCCCATATCTGCGCCTGCCTGTATAAAAGGCGGATTGGGTTTTTGGGAAAGTTCTGCTATGCGCCCGGCAAGCATCTGATTGAATAAGCCTCTTTTGACCGATTCATAGTACTCCTGCCTGGTACCCTCCGGCATTTTGGGATGTTTTATCAGAATTTCAAATACCGTGTAAGGAAATTCTTTATCAGTAACAGCAACAAATTGATTCTTTCCATTTAATGGTACAGTGTATTTTACTCTTGACCTTTCATTGGCAGGATTTTTCAGATCACCGAAGAGTTTTTTGATCTGTACCTCCATACTGTCGACATTGATATCACCCACCACAATCAGCGCCTGCAGATCGGGCCGGTACCAGTCCTTATAAAATTGCAGGATAACCGGTTTCTGAAAATTATTCAGTACGGTATCAGTGCCGATTGGGAGACGCTCGGAATATCTCGAATCATTCAGTATCACGGGCAAATATTTCGTGCGCATTCTTTCCTGTGCACCCTTGCCCAGTCTTTTCTCTTCCAGCACAACACCCCGTTCATCATTAATTTCCTTGGGATCCAGGGTGGCATTGGCAGCCCAGTCTCTCATAATCATCAGTCCATTATGTAAAAGGGCCGGACTGTCAGACGGTATCGGTAGCTGATAAACCGTTTCATCAAAACTGGTATAGGCATTCAGGTCAGCTCCGAAACGCACGCCGGATCGCTGCAGGTAATGCACCAGGTCATTTTTTGGATAATGTGTGGTGCCGTTAAAACTCATATGTTCCATGAAATGGGCGAGTCCCCGCTGATTCTCATCCTCCAGGATGGAACCTACCTTGTTAACCAGGTATAGCTGAACCCGGTTTTTCGGTTCTGTATTTTTCCGTATATAATAAGTAAACCCGTTCGGTAATTTAGCCATGCGGATCGCCGGATCTAACGGTAACGGCTGGGCGAACACAGAGACTGACAACAGAACCACAACAAAAAATAAGACAATCTTCATGGTATGATTTATTTGATATGAAAAGTCTGACCATTTAAGCCCCGAAGATAAATATCCCCTGTTTAACCGATTCAATTTTTAAAACAGAGCTTAAAGTATTAAAACTCCGGACGTATATAGCAGATGGAAACACCTAAAGGCTTAGAACATCAGCTTTCTTTGCATAAGACTCCGGAAGCTGGAAAAAGTATTATACACAGGGAAAATAAATTTAAATCGAAATGCTTTTCATGCCCATTGAATCAGGCATTGGCAAAATAACAAAAACCCTCCCCCCAAAGCGGGGGAAGGGTTTTAATATCAGATAACGATCGCTTATTTAGCCGGCTCGTCGTTGCCTTTTTCTTCCTGTTCCAACTTCTCCTTGATTCCCGCAAGTGCTCCGAGGTCTCCCAGGGTTGGTTTTTCAACCTTGCTCTGGATCGCCTTAACGGTCTTACGCGTCTTTTCAGATTCAGTTTTTGCTTCCTTGCGTGCAACATCTTTCTCTTCGGCCTTGGCCTGTTCCCAGATGCGCGTATGAGATAAAACGATACGTTTTTCATTGCGGTCGAATTCGATTACCATGAATTTTTCAGTTTCATCTGCCATTACCTGCTTGCCGTCTTCTTTTGCAAGATGACGGTTGGGAGCAAATCCTTCGAGACCATAAGGAAGCTGTACCAGGGCGCCTTTATCATCCTTGCGTATAACGGTTCCTTCATGAATCGTTCCGATTGCAAAAGTGTTTTCAAGTGCATTCCACGGATCTTCTTCCAGTTGTTTATGTCCCAGCTGGAGTTTGCGGTTTTCTTTATCGATGCTGAGAATCAGTACATCAATATGCTGACCGACCTTGGTATATTCTGATGGATGATTGAAACGTTTCAGCCAGCTCAGGTCGCTGATATGAATCATGCCACCGATGCCGGGAGAAAGTTCGACAAACACACCATACGGAGTGATATTTTTCACGAGACCATTATGCTTGCTTCCCTGAGGGAAACGGGTTTCAATCGTGCTCCATGGATCTTCACTCAGCTGCTTGATGGACAGGCTCATCTTACGCGCGTTTTTATCAAGCGTTACAATGCGTGCCTGGTGTTCATCACCCAGTTTGAAGAATTCCTTCGCGTTGATCGGTGTATTGGCCCATGTAATTTCACTTACGTGAACAAGTCCTTCCACACCGGGCATGATTTCGAGGAATGCACCGTAATCTTCAATGTTCACTACTTTGCCCTTCACGATTTCACCTTCCTTGATGGTTTCAGGCAACACATCCCATGGATGCGGTGTCAGTTGTTTCAAACCAAGGCTGATTCGTTTTTTGCCATCATCGAAATCGAGTACCACCACCTGGAGTTTCTGATCCAGTTTAAGTACTTCGCTTGGATGACTTATACGTCCCCAGCTGATATCAGTGATATATAATAAGCCATCCAGTCCGCCAAGGTCCATGAACGCACCGAAATCGGTGATATTCTTGATAGTTCCTTCGAGTACCTGGCCTTTTTCGAGTTTGCTCATGATCTCTGCACGTTGAGCTTCAATATCGCTTTCGATAAGTGCCTTATGGGATACAACGGCGTTTTTGATGGTATCATTTACTTTAACCACTTTGAATTCCATTGTCTTGCCAACAAACTGATCGTAATCAGTAACCGGTTTCACATCGATCTGTGATCCTGGCAGGAATGTTTCCATGCCGAATACGTCAACGATCAATCCACCCTTGGTTTTGCTGGTAACCGTTCCGGTAACCACTTCGCCCGTTTTGTGAATTTCAACAATACGTTCCCAGGCACGTGTAATACGTGCTTGTTTGCGGCTCAGATGCAGATGACCTTCCCGGTCTTCTTTTTCCATTACCATCACTTCCACTTCGTCTCCGCTTTTCAGATTTGGCAGGTCGCGGAATTCGTTGAGCGATACGAGACCATCACTTTTAAAACCGATGTTAACAACAACATCTGTTTTGGTAACACCCACTACGAGACCCTTGATCAGCTCTCCGTCGGTGATTTGTACGAATGTATTTTCATACACTTTGTCGTACTTGTCTTTTTCTTCCTTGTTATAAGCTGCTACGTTTCTTTTGTCGATCGTCCAGTCAAAATCATCGTGAGCAGTCGGAGCCGGGTAATGTTTCCCGTTTCCGTTTACGGCAGGGGCATTTGTTGTCGCTGTAGTTGCTTCCGTAGCGGTCGCAGACTCCTGGCCTTCAGCGTTTGAGTTTACAATTTGGTTTTCTTCCATAAAAATTAATAATCCCGAAGGTTTTAAATCGGGGTTGCAAAAATACGAAAAAATCCGGAAGTTTTACTGCATAAAAGATCGGTGGTTCGCCAAAATGGATCTAAAATACCATTGATTTTCAACTTCTTACAGAATCCGGTCCTGTCAAACCGACAAAGCTTATACCAGACTGGTAAGTGGTGACGATTCGGATACTACCAATTCAAATTCTAATATATCCGGCCATATCCATGAAGTCCTTTTTCTTCTTCGAGCTTTTCTATCACGATAGTATCATTTTCACCCATACTGATTTTAAATGGTTTTCCCGATACATCCACGCGCATCGGAATCAAAGGATTTATATGATAAGCGTCCAGGAAATCATTCAATTTTTTGTCAAGCTCTGTCCGGATATTATTAAAGACTGACGGATTATCCGGATCATAGTCATCCGTATTATAATTTATCAGTTCCGTCTTGTATTTTTTCTTCTGCCCGTCGTGGATATACTCGTGCTCCCAGATATTTGGCGTTTCCATACGTGATTGTCGTCAAGAATCATACCCGTTGAGCCTAACGATACGCGTTACGCGTTGAGCGTTACGCCTTAGGCGTTATTTGGGCCTGCACCGATCCAGAATATCAACCTTAAAATAGCGATCGTTCTTCAGAATGATAAAAAATTCCTTTAGGTATTCTTTTATCCCTTTTATTTCCTTATCGGAAAGTTCTCCCTTTAATTGATCCGGTATGGTCATTAGCTTTTCTTCTTTTGAAATAAATTCCCTTCGTACAAATTCCATTACGCCCGGCGAATGACAGTATCCCCGGTAATATCGCTCTGTCACATGGTTAATATCCAGTTTCTCGCCGTTAATTTCTGAAACAACTGAATAGGGAGCATTTACCAGTCCCGACATGTCAAAATCATATATCAGTGA
>JABDFX010000012.1 GCA_013286315.1 Bacteroidota bacterium
ATTGTTTTGCGTGGGCAGCTTTTGCGAGCGTCAGCCCTTCATTGGCGAATTTCAGTGCCGCGCTGAAATTATTCTTGCCGGCATAACTCTTTCCAACATTTAACAGGTCTGTCATCAAATGAACCCTGTCGTCGCTGTTGTTGAAACTTTTTATAAGGTTTGTGGAGATAATCAGGGCAGAATCATATTCTTTTCCCGCCAGGTAGGTTTCGCTCAGGCTCTGTAAAATAATGGGATCATTGGGTGTTTTTTTTAAAGATTGAAAGAGATAATAAAATGATGAATCGTATCTGTTCAGCCGGCAGTATATAGATCCAAGCGGTTCATTCTGATCCCATGCGATATTTTTTGTTTTTGCGTATGTCAGACTTTTTTGATAGCAATCAAGCGCGCCTTCATAATCTCCCGCTGCCTTAAACAGATTTCCGAAATTGTTATACGAGGCGAGGACACAAAGGTTATCATTCAATTTCGTTCTGATCATCAAACTCTTCTGGCAATATTCAAACCCTTTTATATAATTGCCCATGGCTGTATAGAGTACGCATTGAAAAGCACATAACTTTCCCTTACCTTCTTCATCACCTGTTTCATTAAAATAAGCGGTTACCCTGTCATAATCCCTTTCAGCATTTGTATTTTCATTTTTTAGATAGTGAATAGAGCCCAGGTAGAGGTAACCGTACCCAAGGATTTTTGCATTATGGTCTTTCTCAGACATGCCAATGGATTCAAGTATATCTTTTTCGGCCTGGCGGTAATTTCTCCGGCAATATTCACTTATGCCTAAATTCAGTTTTGCCATTGCCATGCCGTAGGCATTGCCGGTATTTTTGGATAAACCGATCGCCTGATTGGCGTATACAAAAATAGAATCCGGGTCGGGACGTGGGGCCCACCAGTATTCCTCACTCAGGGAGTTCAGACAATCTATCTTCTGGATACCGTTCTTCTGAGGTAACTCATTCAATAGGGCAGTAATTGCTTTTCTGTTGGGATGTTGTGCAAAAGAGTTGTCAGATAAAGTAATTCCCAGCAGGAGAATAATAGTTGTCCTAATTAAAAGAGATGGGATCCTTTTACGAAGATTAAACTGTTCAAAATGACTGATCAGGGTCATGTTGGTTTTTGCTTTACGAATGTAGTTTTTAATTAGCCGATCCTGTTGAATTCATTTAGGTAAAAAACTATTCAAATCTTCCTTATGAAACAAAAGGCATTTAGTAGTTGCCGCTCCGGACGGGTGGTTGACAGAAAAAAGTTGCCTTTGTACCCGCCACTTATTTTATAAACCATGTCCCAAAAAGTCGCCCGGGCCCACCGGCAGCCAAGCCCCAATCACCACCCCGGTCATGCCCGCCAAGGCATATCGGGCTAACCCTACGCCCAGACCTTCCCAATGTTCTGTAATTCATTGTTTTGTTTGGATTTAATAAATGAAAGAACAAAATTAAAAGATACCCTGCCAGCTGACTTTGCTTAAAAGGCCGATTTTGCTTTGTTGAGAGGGCCGAATTACTCGTGCAGATTGGTAGATTTTACCCATCTTTCTACGTGCGATTTATAAAATTATTAGTTTGATATCATACTATCAATGTCTTAACTTTATAGTAGAAATAATCATCGTGGATACAAGAAATACTACTGAACTGGCCCGTGAGCTGGGAAGATGCCTGATTGAGATGCGGAATTTTCTGCGTCAGTATATTCAGGCTAAAATTAAGGAGCATCAAATGGACATCAGTTTTGAAATGATCGAAATCATGGCTTGCCTGTGGAATAAAGATGGGATTAATCAGCAGGAAATTGCCGACATCGTAATCAAGGATAAATCCAGCATGACTTACCTGGTGGACAATCTGGTGAAAAGGAATATGGTTAGCAGAAAAGTGGATGCAGATGACCGCCGTAATAACCTGATTTATATTACAAAAGAAGGCCGGCTTTTACAAAAGAAATTGAATCCGTGGATATTGGAAATGTATGAAACTGCGGCATCGGGTATTCAAAAAACAAAAATTACTCAATCTATTAAGGTGGTCAAGAAAATGTCAGAAAACTTAAAAGCGGAGAAAGGATTAGTAATAATAATGTGAATTATGAAAACGATACTTATTCCGGTTGATTTCACAAGCGCATCGGATAATGCCCTCGAATTTGCACTGGCATGGAGCAGGAATTTTGAATTCGATCACATCATATTACTAAAATCATTTTATAGCTCCTTTTATGAAAACGTATTACTGACAACAGAGTATGTAAATGTGAGCCAGGAGCAAAGAAAGAATGAAATAGAAATGCTCCGTAACCGGCGCCAGACATTCATAGATCGGCTGGACCCGGGTGTAAAGGTTTCTATCGCTGTCAGTGAAAAGCCCCTGCTTCGTTCAATAATAGATATAGTGGAAAGCGAGAAAGCTGAACTGATTGTATTGGGCAGTGATCATGTCAGCCATTTTGATAACAGTTTTATTGCCTCACAAATCATTGAAATCGCAAAAGCCAGTCCGGTAAACGTTTTAATCGTCCCATCTATTTGTAGGTTTCAGGCCATTCAAAAGGTATTGGTTCCAATCGATATACAAGCGATGGGTCTTTTAGAAAGACTCGAGAGGTTCCGAATAAAATCAACCCGATGGCTTGACAAAGAGCTGATGATATTGCACGTCGATCCGAAAGAAAAATATACGCTTCGGGATGAAGTCCTTGAACGAAATGAAAAAAGTCTGCGCGAATACTTAAAGAATTTCCACCTTGACGTTTATTACTCAAATAATAAAAGCATTTTAAACGGTATTATACATTTTTTAGATGAACACCCGGCTGACCTGGTTGTCGCGTTGCCCGGCAGGCACAGTTTCTTTTATTCGTTAACGCATAAGAGCATTTCAGAAGCCCTTTACCGGGATACCCCAAAGCCAGTGCTGATACTGAAATGATCTATGATAAAATATTACGTCATGAAACCATTTAATAAATTCAAAAATTGGGGAGATACACATCACCCGAAAATGCTGGATATCATACGAATGCTGGTAGGACTTTTACTCGTAGTAAAAGGATATGTGTATTTCATCCATGCCGCTTATATCCGCGATCTCATCATCGAAAATAAACTGATAAATCAATCAGAGGATCTGATCAGTGCCATTATCTTTTATACAACGTATATGCAACTGGTTGGAGGGACTATGATTTTTTTAGGGTTATTAACCAGACTGGCAGCCATATTTCTGTTACCAATCGTTTTTGGAGCTATATTTTTTGTAAACATTTTGAATCCCTTTTTTAATGCGGAGCTTTGGTTGTCCATATTGGTGATGGCCCTACTGATTCTTTTTATTGTAATTGGTTCAGGACCTTTATCTCTGGATCGTTTTTTATCAAATTATAAACAATCCGAAGAACAGGAGAAACGCTAGACGTTCGTTATGGGCCCGGCATAAAGCTTTCTCCCCGGATCGTGAATATCAGCGTCGGTTATTCATTTGCACTCAAAAAGAAAAATACATGAAGTCAGTCTCATTCGAACAACCTGCGTCTTGTTATGACCTCATCATCTCCTGAATCACTATAAAATGACAAATATCCTCCATACTGCCACAGTAAGAATTATCATTCCAAAAACGATGTGACCTGATAGCAGGGAAATATCTAAATTAGCAGTTGCCTGAAATCGTGAACGTTTTCAGATAAAATAAATCAATTTTGAACCTGCTGGGGAACCTGATCTGGATTGTATTTGGTGGATTGATATCTGCCATTGGTTATGTAATCGGCGGCATCGTTTTATGTTGTACCATCATTGGTATTCCATTTGGACTGCAGTGTTTTAAGCTTGCAGATTTCATGTTATGGCCTTTTGGAAGAAAAGTTGTTTACAGCAACTCCAATGGAGGTTGTTTATTGACCTTTGCAAATATTATCTGGATCTTCTGTGGCGGAATCTGGATTGCGCTTTCCCATCTTCTTTTTGGATTGTTACTTTGCATTACGATCATCGGTTTACCATTTGGAAGGAAGCATTTTCAAATGATTGAATTATCATTAATGCCATTTGGAAAGAAAATTGTTGATGCTTAATTTTTTTGTTTGCCTGGTATATCATCTATCATTCTTTATCAATGCTATACAAACCGGGCCCAATAAATATCAACCCGGCAAACGTTATAGCATCTTCAATTGCATGGGTTGCATCGAAAAAGCTTCCGCTCTGATTGAATGTAAAAAGACCTGCTACGATCAGGTTAACCAGCATCAGCATACATACCGGTCTGAAAAATAAGCCAAAAATCATCAGAAGGCCTCCGATGGTCTCCGTTGCAGCAGAAAGAAATCCCCAAAGCACGGGAAGAAAATGAACACCCACAGAGCCCATGGCCATGCCTAAACGCTCCCATTTATCAGGGCCGCCTGATAGTTTTGGAAAGCCATGGTAAATAAACATGATTCCAAGTCCAATTCGTAAAATCAGCAGACCATAATTCTGGTATTTACCTAATTTGCTTAAAACTGCCATTTGAAAAATCGGTTAAGTTCAGAACCAAACCCGTTACTGTCATAAGTTTGAAATTAACTTCGAAATCTTAAGGTTAAATGTGTTCTGTGGCAAAATACTTATGTGGACTGAGGCAATCGATCTCCCAATCTTCGACACAGCAACATTAAAAAGAAGCGATCGGGTCCGGCACAGCATCCGGATCATTGAGGGCAGTTCCCCGGCTGTGGATATTTGTACCCTCTATAACCAATATGCCGGCTACATGAGGGGCAGCCATAGAAGTGCCGCTGAGTTGCGCATACCGCCCATTACTGTAAGTGGAAATGATGCGAACACCGGGAGCAGCAAAATCCACATCACTTCCGAAATTTGAAAAAGAGGCAAATCTTCCCAGGCTGTCAATGGCAGAGACCGTGAATACATTGGGATGATTGACCCTGCCTGGTGAGGAAAGATTGGCATTCTCAGATTTATTGCCGGCAGCGATAGCAAATAAAATTCCTCTTTCTGCCAGCGTGAGAACAGCATTATCAAGCGCGGGAGAAATGGTGTCAGTACCCAGACTCATATTGACCACTTCTCCGGCCCTGGCATTCTGTCCTACATAATTTAAAGCCTGGATCAGCTGGCTGGTACTCCCCTCTCCATCATTGTTCAATGCTTTCAGAGCAATAATTTTTGTACCGAAGGCAACACCCACTACGCCAATGGAATTATTCAAAGCACCGATGATTCCAGCCACATGGGTGCCATGCCCGTTATTATCTTCCACAGAAGTTTCACCGTTTACAAAGCATTTGCTCAGTATCGTATCCACATCCAGATCGGGATGATCAGTATCAACACCGGTATCAATGATCCATACCCGCTTTCCGGTTCCATCAGCAATGCCTGTTCGCCTGGCGCCCCATTGCACGCTGGATGGAGACACCAATTCGAAGCAGCCTTTTTCGAGTGTAATTACCCGGTCCTGCTCCACCAGTTCCACATCCTGATCCTGTTTCAATGCCAGTGCCTGATTTCGGGTAAGGCGGGTAATGAATCCTGAATGTATACTGTTCAGTATGGAAACCGGCTGATTATTCCGGATCGCATAACGGCTTAAAATGGTGCTGACTGCAGTTGTGGACCTGCCCAGCTCCTGCACAGATCCGGATTGACTGCCCGCACCGCGCAGCATCACGATATAAGTTGAATCGGCAGGCGTAGAAAAAAGTTGCACCGGATCGCAAGCGGGCACCGTGGCCTGACCCATTTTTACAGTCTGATCCGTCTTCTTACATCCTTCTGAAATCAGGACACAGGCGGCGAGCAGACAAGCGGCTAATATTGTAGTAATCTTCATAACTGGTTGAATCAAATATATACGCACCGTTAAAGACTATGTTTCAAAGAAAATGTTAATGTAGTTTTGGCGGGGAGATTTTTTATTTTAGCTTTTTAACAGCCCCGGCAAAACCGGGAAATCCCTATATTATGGAAGTTCATCACCATCCCGATCTGCATCATAAAAAGAAACACTTTACAGAATACTTCCTGGAATTCCTGATGATTTTTCTTGCCGTAACACTTGGTTTTCTGGCTGAAAACCTGAGTGAGCATATAACAAACCATGCAAAGGAAAAAGAGTACATCAGAGGGTTCATCCGGAATGTGCAGGACGACACAGCAACCTTAAATCACGTCATCTATTTCGATAGTGTGCAAGTCAGCGGTATTGATATTTTTTTACGCTTACGCCACGCAGATATGAGCCTGGACAGTAATCGTAAAAACTTTTATTTTCTGTCTTTAAATACTTTCTACAACTCTGCCTCTTTTACCAGTAATAATGCTACGTTGCAGCAACTGAAAAGCACAGGGGATTACCGGCTCATAAAAAAGGACCATGTATCAGACAGCCTGTCAAAATATGACACGGATATTCAGGGCATCTCCAGTCAGACAAATTATTATAGAGATTATTTCAAAGAAATCCTATCCCGCCTGGACGAATTGACAGATATGTCGATGTATACAGATACCTCCTACATGAAAAACGGGAAGTTTACCAATAAAACGACGCCTGAATTAAATACGGATAATAAGCAGCTTCGTACCCTATTTAATAAGGTATTTGACTTCAGAATTATTACAAGCTCTTATGCCGGCAACTACTTAAAGCCTGAGTTGGAAAACGCTACCCGTCTGATCTTCTTTCTTAAAAAAGAATATGGAATGGAAGATGAATAACGATAGGATCGTAGCTTCACTCTGAGCGAAAACTGCTTCAGAAGCCGAAGCTCATTCAGAACGAAGGCTCCGAACCGGGTTTGCAAGTGCCGCTTTTATTGCCTGGAAACTGATGGTGACAAGTGTTATGGCCAAAGCCGTGAATGCCGCCCAAAAGAATACGGATGCTCCGATGCTTATACGATAAGAATATTTCTGCAACCAGTCGCTTAAAAAATAAAATGCAATGGGCGAAGCAATCACAGCGCTTATCAATACAAGTACTATAAATTCTTTTGAAAGCAGGAGCCATACCTGCGATACGGTAGCACCCAATACCTTTCGTATACCAATTTCTTTTGTTCGTTGTTCGGCTATATAAGCTGCAAGACCAAATAATCCAAGACACGAAATGAAAATGGCAAGTCCTGCGAATAACCCTGCTAATTTGCCAATCAGCACTTCCAGACTGAACTTGGCCACATAACTTTCGTCGGCAAATGTATATGTAAAAGGATAGGCAGGATTGTATTTACCAAAAACTTCGGTTAACTGTGTGACTGCATCAGATGTTTTTTTTCTCGATGACAAACGATACATCATCACGCCATGCGGTTTCGGATCATAAAAAAACAGCGTTGGATCGGCAGGTGCAAAGGGTGATACGGTTAAGGCATCTTTCACAACACCCACAATTCTCATCCGGGAATCCAGATAAGTGATGGTTTGGTTCAAAGGATCTTTAAGACGCAGGAGTTTAATGGCTGCCTCATTAAATATTGCATTCAGCGTATCGGCATTACCCGCAAAATCACGGCCTTCTTTAAAACTTATTCCCAGTGTTTTAAAATAATTTTCTGAAATATCAATCCTTCCCATATCAACTGTTTCCCCCGGCTTTTTTCCAGGCCAGTCATCTACATCCCGGTGCCAGCCGGAGTTTGTAGCTGCACTGGTTGCCGTTGTAACAGACTCCACAATGCCCTTTTGTAACAATTCATTTTTAATGGCCGTATAATTCCGGTTCAGGTCCTCATTCATATCAGTCATCATCAACCGGTTCATATTGAGTCCCGCCGGCCTGTCCTTTGCATATTGGATCTGCTGATAAATAATATAGGTACTCACGATCAGCGCAATGGAACAAGTGAATTGCAGCACCACCAATATTTTTCTGGTGGCTGCGGCAGATTTACCCGCATGAATAACACCTTTCAGTACGTATACCGGATTAAAAGAAGAAAGATAAAATGCCGGTCTGCTGCCTGCTGCCAGCGCTGTGATCACCATACTAACCCATATGATCAGCCAGAAAATGGGGTTTGAAAAAGGGATCTCTATTTTACTATTCGTTAGTGTATTGAACGCCGGCAATGCCAATTGAACAAAAACCAGAGATAAGATAAAAGCCATCAGGGTCAACAAAAATGATTCTGTCAGAAATTGTATGATCAGGTCTTTTTTTTGGGATCCGATCGTTTTTCTCACACCCACTTCCCGGGCTCTTTTTTCTGACCTTGCGGTAGACAGGTTAACAAAATTGATGCAGGCGATCAGCAGGACCAGTACGCCAATGAAGCTGAACATGCGCACATATTCGATGAAACCACCGGTTTCCTTCCCCTTCTCATAATTACCATACAGGTGCCAGTTTTGCATAGGCTGTAGGATAACGTCCGTTACCACGGACATGAAGTTACCCTTGTCCACTTTTTCAATGTCCCTGATTTTTGCTGATATCTGTGCGAAAGAAACGCCTGGTCTTAATTTTATAAAATTGTTAAACGCGTTCCATTCAAAATTCTGGTGACGGGCCCTTTGTACAAATTCAGTAGTGGCTTCATAATAACTGAACGGCACCAGGTAATTAAACTGAAAAGTGGAATTGGCTGGTATGTCTTTTAGGATACCGGTTACTTTCAGATTATTTTTATTATCAAAGCGAACGGTTTTGTTTAGAGGGTCTTCATTACCAAACAGCGCCTTTGCCGTGCTCCCGGTGAGTACGATGGAATAGGGATCCTGCAGAACCGTGTTGGCGTTTCCCTTCACTAAAGGGAATGGAAAGATTTTGAGAAAGTCTTTGGCGGTTTGTCCACCGGCCAGATACAATTTCGTTTCGCCTGCCACCAATCCATGTTGACCAAAGTTATCCGCTTCTACAACATACTCAATTTCCGGAATCCGGCTCCGCAGAGCGTCCGATAACTTCAGCGAACTGCCATCATATGTAACCGTATCGCCATTACCATGATAGTTGCGTCTGACCTGATATGCCTGTCGGTAGTCGGGAAGGAATTTATCATAAGAATATTCTTTATGCACCCATAACCCAATCAGCAGAGCAACTGCCATACCAGTCGCCAGGCCTGATATATTCAGCGCGCTGTATCCTTTACTTCTGATAATGTTCTGCCAGGCAGTTTTAAAATAATTCTTAAACATGGCTATCTTGTTTATCCATTTTCGGATGAATCCAGCCAATCATATGCCTGAAATTATATTAGTATGTACCAGCGACTTATATCAGGGCGATTTTTTTGATTGTACGATTTCGTTACACTCAGTGAATGCTTTCAATACCTGCTCCGCCAGATATATTCCTGCCAGACAAATTGAACGAAGAGAATAACAGGTCGAATAAAAAAAATGAAGGGTCGAATTAGATAAAACGACCCTTCGCTAAACCAAAAGACGAATACCCGGTTGGGTATCGAAATGCTAAATTATTATTTCAGCATTTCAATTATTAATATAAACGACGAACCATCGATATTTTGAGACGAAAATGACCAATTCTGTGATCACGCTTGAAGCGTGATGTTCGGAGCCTGAGTCTGCGTTACGCATTACGCGTTGAGCGTTAGGCTTTCTTAACTGAATTGACTTCACCGTTTTTCTCCATGTAAATCTTTTCGATGCGATCAAGGTTTTCTGTCAGCGCCGATTTACGTACCTCCTGTAAAATCTCCTCCCGGCAAATCAGCGCTTTGTCCAAATTCTGTTTTACAAAGTCTCCATCTTTAAAAAGCAGAATCTTCTCTCCCGACACCAGTTTGGAAAATACCGGATGATGAACCATTCCGTGAGCGAACAACCGGTGAATGATTACAAGTGCTGTACAACTGGTTATCACCGGAAAGAATCCGGATGCGCCTACGATTGCCCGGCTAAGTACTGCACCGAGTACGATGGTAATAATATTATCGAGTGGCGAATGAAGCCCGAATGACCGGCGGCCGGAAATCCGGATCAGAATCAGTGCAATGATAAAGACCACGACCGATCTGGCAGTCATTTGAAGAACGTTCAGGTCACTGCCCGTACCAAATATTTCATTGAGTATTTGCATCATTATCAGTTTTATGTTCTCATCACACGAAAACATATGCCAGCGATGCGGGGGCCGGGTGGGCCGCTGAATTTTGACCGGATGGAATACTGAAATCCGGAAACAAATATGAATGGTTTAATAAAAATAATTACCTTAACCGCCCGCAATATTGAGACTGGTAAGTTTTCATGCCTAAAATCTGTCAATCATGCAAACACTAGATCAGCAATCCAAAACAGCATCATTACGGCTCCAGCTAAAAACCATATCTGAGAAATTTGACATCGCAGTTAAGAATGAAGTACCGTTGGGCGACTTAAAAAAATTATTTCACGAAATGAAGGAATTGAAAACGCAGTTGGATGGGCTGAAAAGCAAAATCCGGCCTTCTCTTAATCCTGAATGAAATCTCCTGCGCTTCAATCTTTTATTATTGGCTGCCCCGGACAATCACGGTCTGCGACGGATGAGCAGTATGTTCCTGCTGACCAATGCATCGTTGGGCCCGAGCATGCCCCGAACCGGGTTAAATTTGAAAAAAATGCAGCGTTTTCAAAATCGTGATTGTCTTTCTTTCAGAGAGAAGAGTTGTTGAGAGAAGAGTTTTGCTTATGCGTAGCCAACACTAGGTGCTAAGCTGCCCTGAACCCAGGTTCAGGGTTTTTTTTTAATATTTTTCATCGGGTTATTTCCTCTTTAATCAAACCGACAGGCTTGGGCACTTCCCTGACCACATCCTTTGGCTTTTTATCTTTCCTGAAGCCTAAAAAAGTTGCCGGTTTTCGGATCCGGCCACTCTTTGTCCAGGTTGCGAACTCAAAATTGGCAACCAACTGAGGTTTTACATAATGCGTCCGGGCGCCTTTTGTATCCAGTACTTTATTGTGGAAAGGTGATTTATCAATTTCAATAGCTTTTAGTTGTTTTAAGATGCCCGGCATTTCTTTGTCTTTATAACCACCGCCTGACCGGCCGATCCATTCAAATTTTCCATTCGTATAAGCTCCGAATAATAATGATTTGAATGATCTGCTTTTGTCTGATTCGGCCCAACCTCCGATCACAAATTCCTGTCTCTTTCTGGTGGGTGTTTTTAGCCAGCTGTCGCCGCGGTTTCCGGGTATATAAGGACTGTCCTTCATTTTGGCAACGATACCTTCCATATTCTTTTGAACCACCTGCTCATATAGCGCCAGTCCATCTTCAAAGGATTCTGAATAACGAAGGATTCTGTTTCCCTTTAAAATTTGACCCAGTATTTCTTTTCTTTCTGCAAGTGGCAATTTTTTCAGGTCGTATCCATCCATCCACAATACATCAAAGATGCAATAAGTCAAAGGCGTTTCTTGCCCGTCATATAATTGAAGTGCGTCAAAATCAGGCAAACCCGCTTCGTTAAAAACCACCATCTCACCGTCCAAAACGATATCATGTTTCAGGGCAGCCAGCGCTTTTGCAACGACGGGATATTTATGTGTATAATTCAGCGAACTCCTTGAATCCATCCTGACCTTTCCTTTTTCCACAGAGGAAATGATTCGGTACCCATCCCATTTCAGTTCGTAAAGATATTTATCATCCTGGATGACTTCCTTTGTAAGCGTGCAAAGCATCGGTGCGACCGAAGCCGGCATCTTCGATTTAATACCACCCTTCATTAATTTCACGGTTTTTTTCAGCAACGAAGGTTTCATTTGTCAGGATCTTTTCGCATCGGCTGCTACAAGCTGTTTGTTGGATCACAAAACCGTGCCATGGTATGTATCACTGTCCCGTACAGGTAACATGAAAAGTCCGGCTCCGGTCAATATTGGATCTCAGTCTATCCCGACTGAATGTCTTCCTGAATTTTTATAGCCCGTCCGATTATTTCAACAAGGTCCGGGTCAGCCAATTCAGTTTCCCGATGGATCATTCTCTGCCGCCAGTATACAGCATGATCCGGAGCAGCACCACGGTAAATTTCCAACACGTCGATGATCTCAGGATTCGCCGCCAGCATATAAGAAACAACATAAACCGGAACCCTGTCAACAAATAGTTTTGTGATTTCACCTATGAACAGGAAATCCATATAGGTAAACAGTATTGTGAATTTGGACCCCATACCCAACGTAAATAAAAAAGTGGGCCAGAACGATTGCTGGCATCGATGTGCCGTCCTGCCGCAGGTCCCTGGTATTTATTTTGCACTAAGTGATTGATTAGTATATTTGTCTGAGTATTTCAGTGCCCAAAAAATCATTGATGATTAGCAGAAGGCGCCTGTATTTGTTTTTGTTGTCTTTCATGTTTACTGCCTGCAAGCCGGAAATTTATTCTTTTTCTGCAAATCCAGGAATCATAACTGATCGGGATTCAGTTCATCTGAACTGGTCCATCCGCGGGAAACCGGAATTGACATTTCATCAAAAAAAAATAGATTATTTCGGCGGCGACAGTCTACAACTGTTGCAATTCACGCTCGTCGCCGTAAAAGGCAGGTCACGGTCAACACCCCGTATTTTAGAGCTCAACGTGTTACCCTTGCTTTACCGGGATTTATTTGTCCTTCCGGTCAGTGGCCGGCATGGTGATACGCTGGTTGCGGTGGGTATCAGGGACAGTCTTTATAAGGATTTTAAAATTGAATCTATGACTTCGGTGAACGGCAGAAAAATATTGGTAGAACGCGGCATGTATCAGACCATGTTATATGATTCGGTTACGAAGTCAAAAACATTCAGGGGATTGGATTACAGCGGCGAATGGAAATTTGAATCCTTGTTAACGCCTCAGGAAAAAGAAAATCCAAAACTCATTCCAGCTCAGTTTGTGATTGCCGTTTTCATAAAACCGAAAAAACCGTAGCCATGCAGGAGTTCAATATATTAAAAGCGATCCTGGCAAATAAATAAAGACGGTGGTTCCCTGACCCGGATTACTCGAAACTTCTATGAATCCTTTGTGCATTTCAACAATTTTTTTGCAAGAAGAATTTTTCATCCCCATACGAACATTCTGAAGCGAAGTATTGAAGGTTCCGAAACCGGCTTCTGCATGCAGACCATTAATATCGCCCCCTTTTTTGGATATCATATTGATGACTCCGCCAAATGCATTCGCTCCATACAGAGCTGAAACGGGCCTCCAGATAATTTCAATGCGCTCAATATTGTGAAGACTGTACGCCGGACCGGCCATATCATTCGTGCCGAGAATATTGTTTTCTGCAATTCCATCGATCATGAGTAATGCGCGGAGATTCTCAGCGCCATACATACCCCTGAAATAAATAAGCGTGGGTGCATAACCGTTAATATGCCCTGTTCTCTCATATCCCCCGTACTGGCTACGGCTCACTCTGACGAATGTAGCTGATAAAATAATATAGTCTGCCGTTCTGAAGAACGTCTGAAATCATATTTTTCTTTTGTCTGAGACAACAGTTATTAACCTGCACAGACGACTGTCCAGGGATTTCTACAATTTCTCAAATGTCTGTCAACTGAATCCAGACAGGTGCATGATCGCTTGTTTTTTCCCAACCCCTCACATGCCTGTCCACCCCGGCGGAGAGTAATCTTTTGCTTACCTGGGGACTCAATAGCAAATGATCTATACGAAGACCTGCATTACGTGCATATGCATTGCGGAAATAATCCCAGAATGTATATATAACCTGTTCCGGATATAATTTTCGAAGAGAGTCTGTCCAACCCTGATTAACCAGTTGTTTATACGCGTCCCGGATCTCTATCCTGAAAAGGGCATCATTTATCCATCGCTCAGGTTTGTACACATCGAGTTCTGTCGGCATTACATTGAAATCCCCTGCTAATATAACCGGCACATTCTGAGCCAGTAGTTTTTTAGCATGAACTTTCAGCCTCTTAAACCACTCTAATTTATAATCGAATTTTGGCCCCGGATAAGGATTACCGTTTGGCAGGTACAAACAAACAATCAATATATCTTCGATCACTGCTTCAATATACCGGCTGTGCAAATCGTCGGGGTCTCCCGGAAGTCCGCGTCGTATTTCTGCCGGTTGCCCGGCACGGTATAATATAGCCACGCCGTTCCAGCTTTTTTGTCCATGCCATACGGCCTGATAACCTGCATCCAGTAATGCTTTCTCCGGAAATTTTTCATCCGGCGATTTGAGTTCCTGCAAACAGACAATGTCCGGCCTTTGTTCTGCCAGCCATCGGAGCAATACAGGCAGCCGGCCATTCACACCGTTTACATTATAAGTAGCGATTTTCATTTGTTCATAAATTTCGTTTTTTTCGCTTAACTTTTGCGCTTCAGGTCGTCAACGATACCTTCTTCTCTGCCTTTTTTAATCTCGCTCATATTCTTGGCCTCGTCGATGGAGTGTGACTGCTGCAGGCTTTCTTCTTTTTTCGTCATCGAACTGAGACCTGCATAATATTTCTGGATGACTTTCAGATCTTCCTCCGACAGATTTTCCACATTCACGAGGCGGTTGCTCGCGAATTCATGCGCTGCAACCAGTTCATTCAGTTTCAACTGGATCGCCAGTGAATCCTTATTCTGCGCTTTCTGAATAAGGAAGACCATCAGGAAAGTGACGATCGTCGTGCCCGTATTGATGACCAACTGCCAGCTTTCCGAATAATGAAAAAAGGGACCAGAAACAGCCCAGGCGAGGACCACAAAAAATGCCAGGATAAAAGCAGCCGTACTACCGGTGGCCTTGGTGAAGCTGATGGCAAACCGTTCTGAGAGGCTGGCCTCATGAGTCGTTTTTTTTGTTTCCATGGTTATGATTTTCATTCTAAAACGTGTTACAATATTGTGCCATACACTTATAAGACCTGACTTCCAATCGCCGCCGCGTGGCATGATTATCTAATAGTACACAGAATATAAACATTAAAAATGAGAACCATGAAAACAAAACAGAAAAAATCAGCTGATAGCGCAGAGAAAGACTCAATGCTGCTGGAATTTTTCCACGGGGAAATCAAGGACATCTATTGGGCTGAAAAACATTTGTTGAAAGCAATCCCCAAAATGTCCAAAGCGGCTACCGCTGCGGAATTGAAAGAAGCCTTCAACAATCATCTGGAGGAAACAAAGGGACATGTGGAAAGACTGGAACAGGTTTTTGAATTGCTGGGATACAAACCTCAATCAAAAAAATGTGAAGCAATGGAAGGTATTACCAGAGAGGGTGACAGCATAGTAGAAGAAACAGAAACAGGAACTTCCACCCGGGACTTGGGATTGATCCTGGCGGGACAAAAAGTTGAACACTATGAAATAGCCACGTATGGCGGTCTGGTGCAATTGGCCCGGAATCTTGGACATGACGATGTCGCGGACATCCTGGAAACGACGCTAAACGAGGAAAAAACCGCCGATGAAAAGCTCACAGCCATTGCTGAAGAGAGCGTCAATTATGATGCAGCGCAGGAAGAAGAAGCGTAGTGGTGCTGTGAACTAAAAACCCGGTAGATGTATCGTTTACCGGGTTTTCTATTCATTCATCTCCCGTTGATAAAAAGAAATATAAAAAAATAATCTTCACGGAAATGACCAAAGTTAAAATACTTTACTTTGTATACCCTTCAGGTGCCCGATCAGTGCAGGCATATCTTTACCCAGACTATCAGCAATCACTTTCAGATAAATTATTAATTGTTTGAATTCGGTGGGTTTCGTAAAAAAACATACTGCACCCATTTCAAATGCTTTTTCCACTTCTTTATTTCGGGATGCGGTAGAATAAATAAAAACGGGTATATCCCTGTATAATTCGCTTTGTTTTAATTTGGCAAGACATTCCCAACCGTTCATGATGGGCATATTGATATCCAGAAAAATAATATCCGGATTTTCCAGGTTTTTATCTCCCAGCTTATCCAATACTCCCCTTCCGTTTTGTGCGTAATAAAAAATAATAGACGGGTCAATGATCGAAAGTGCTTCCCGGAACATGGATACATCATCCGGATCATCATCAGCCAATAAAAATGTTTTATTCATTTCCGAACTTTTTTTGATGATCATTTTGATGATCGTATTGAAGAAAGTTGAATCGTTTGAGGTTCTGTGGTTGCACCATTTCACTAATTAATCCAGACATTTTGCTGCCAAAGGAAAGGTTTAATTTATTGCAGGCCGAAAAACGCTGGAATAGGTTGCTTTCATTCAGAGCATTAAAATATTGAATCTCAATATTTTAAAAAATTAAACGACGTGTGGTGGGGCACGAGTGTCATATAATAAACATCTAAAAATATGGAAATTAAGCTACTTCTCCCTTTTAATCCATAGAAGTTCCTGTCATCGTTCAGATCACCTGGACCGGCACGGGCCCGATTATTTATGATACGACAGCAGTATTCCAGTAATCTGCACCGCCATGATAAAGAAATATCCTTTTTATTTAAAAGTTAGCGTCATTATGCTCGGAATGGTACTTCTATCTTATATCCTTCTGAATCTGCGGGATATCCTGGTGCCCCTGGCGTTTGCTTTGTTACTGGCCGTTTTGCTTAATCCACTGACTATATTTCTGGAGAAATATCGTTTTCCTCCGGTAGCCGCTATTGCCATCTCTATACTCGTTGCCATGTTGATCATTACCGGAGTTACGTATTTTCTTTTTATGGAGATCAAAGGTTTTTCCAGTGAATGGCCGGTTTTTAAAGAGAAATTTGGAATGCTGTTTCAAAAACTTCAACATTTGGCGAGAACAGATTTTGGCATTGATACAAAAAAGCAGAATGAATATATTAAAGAGGCGGAAACAAATTTGAAACCTGTGCTGGCAACCGCCATGGGAACCGTTCTCGGCGGCATGGAAATGACTGTTTTATTACCGGTATATGCATTTCTTTTTTTGTTTTATAAAAAACTTATTGTGAATTTTATTTTTGAACTGTTTTCAGAATCCGGTGAGAAAGAAGTGGGCGTCGTTTTAACGCAAACCAAAGGCGCTATACAGAATTACATGATCGGATTATTATTAGAAGCGCTGATCGTGGCAACCCTTAATACGGTTGCGCTCCTGATCCTGGACGTGCAATACGCCATCTTATTGGGCGTCATCGGAGCTTTACTCAATATACTGCCCTTCATCGGAGGAATCCTGGCTGTCTTATTTCCGGTACTGGTCGCAATGGTAACGAAAGATGGATTTTCCACGGAGATATGGATCCTGATTGCCTATATGACCATTCAGTTTATTGACAATCATTTCCTGGTTCCCTATATCGTTGCCTCCAAAGTAAAAATTAACGCTCTTATTTCGATTGTGATTGTGTTGATGGGTGGCGCCCTGTGGGGGATTGCGGGTATGTTTTTATCTATACCGGTCCTGGGTGTTCTGAAAATTATATTTGACCGGATACCGGAAATGAAAGCATGGGGCATGCTGATCGGAACAGAAGTGCCGACCAAACGCAGACGATTGTCGCAGAAAAAGTAAACAACCCCTTTGATATAGAGATGAATTTATTCAGGGCCAGTCTTTTGTTTATTAACCAAGCGAGCCGAGATGCTTTAAAATCGCAATAATATCTTCTTCTCCCCACACCGGTTCAGCCTCCTGAAAAGTTTTAAAAGCTGCTTCTCCCATGGGCGTCGCCAATCCCTCTTCCCTGGCCAGTCGTAAATCTTTTGCGATATTTTTTAACGCAAAGGCAGCTTTATAATTTTGCTGCATAATTGAATCTCCTTTTATTGTAGTGAATATATTCCTCAAAGCGCTGTTATTTATGATCGTAATCAGATCCTTTGTTTTAATATCGTTTTTCCGTGCAAAAACAACCGCTTCCGCAAGGCCCTGTGCATAAAACGCGAGCAGTGAGTTGATCGCGAGTTTGGCTTTATTACCAGCACCCGTATTGCCTACAAGCAATGTTAATTTTCCCAGATGTTCAAAGATTGGTTTTACTTTTTCCAATATCTCTTCGCATCCCCCGACCATGATAACCAGTTGCCCTTCTTCCGCCTGTTTCACACTTCCCGACACGGGAGCATCCAGGTAGAAGTTACCCTCCCGACTACAGGATAAGGCCATGTCCTTACTTACGCCGGGTGAAACTGTGCTCATGTTAATGATTATTTTCCCGGTTGCTTTTGTTCCAAGAAGCCCGTTATTTCCCGCAAAAATCTGCCTGATCGCCTGATCATCTGTAACCATGACGATGATTACATCCGACTCTTCTATTAATGTCTGTGGGGAGGATGCTACGCTGGCTCCCATTATTTTCAATGCTTCTTCCTTAGCCTTGTCACGATTGTAAACCATTACGGGATAACCTGCTTTTACCAACCGTTGTGACATGGGACTGCCCATGTTTCCGAGACCTATCCAACCGACTTTCATAATTGTTAATTGTCAATTGTTAATTGTTAATTTAATACTATGCGGGTACTGCGTCATTTACAAGAACCAGTCTGTCTAATTCTTTGTCAAGCAATTCAATTTCTCTTTTTGATAACTGAACATTAATCGCGAGTGCATTTTGAATCGCCTGTTCCTTATTTCGTGCACCTACGAGGGCGATCGTGATGCCAGGCTGCTCGATGGTCCAGCGGATTACGAGCTGGGACAGGAATGCGCCTTTTAGATTTGCATACGGTTTTAATCTATCCAGCAATATATCTGTGCGCCGAATGTTCTCCGGTTTAAAAAATGAAGTAGCCGCACGATGATCTCCGGGCGCGAATTTGTGATCAGGGCGGATCTTGCCTGTCAACAGTCCGCCTTGCAAAGGACTGTAAGCGAGAATGGACTTATTATTATTATAACAATAAGGCACCAGTTCTTCTTCGATGGATCTTTCCACCATACTATAAGGAACCTGGTTGGATGCCAGGTCGATGGTCTTTTCTGCTTCAATCATTTGCTCCGCAGAATAATTGCACACACCGGCTGCCCGTATCTTTCCCTGTTTCAAAAGTATATTTAAAGCTTCCATCGTTTCTGAAACCGGTGTTGTTAAATCGGGCCAGTGGAGCTGGTAAAGATCAATATAATCCGTGCCTAAACGACGGAGACTGTCTTCACATTCCTTTATAACACTTTCTTTTCCGGCATATCTGTAAATATCTATTGGATGACCTGCGTTGTCGGTACTTTTAAAATCGAGCATTCCTTTTTTTTCATCCCAGCGCATACCAAATTTAGTCAGTACCTGAACCTTATTACGGGGCAGGCTGCGAAGTGCTTCTCCAACAATTTCCTCACTTCTGCCCTGGCCATAAATGGCAGCCGTATCGATGGAGGTTACACCATAGTCATACGATGCAGCAATGGCTTCCAGTGCATCTTTTTTGTCAGCTCCTCCCCACATCCATCCTCCGATTGCCCATGCACCGAAAGTGATGGCGGATAATTTGATATCTGTGTTACCCAGTTTTCTGTATTCCATGATTTTAATTGTTAATTGTTAATTGTTAATTGTCAATTGATAATTTTTACTTTTTTAATTCCTGTCTGATCCTGGCTACCTGTGTTACTGTAACGGGCGCGGCCTTGTTCCCAAAATGACTGCGCAGATAAGTCAGCACATCCGCTATTTCCTGATCTTTCAATACGGTTCCAAACGGGGGCATGGGGTTGGTATAAGTTTCTCCATCAATCTCCACACCATCATTGAGACCGTTCATCACAATACCGATTACTTTCACTGCAGGGCCCTGCACATAGGGGCTTTTTTGAAGTGGCGGAGTCATACCTGGTACACCGCCTGCATCAGCCTGGTGACAGGTCAGGCATGTTTGTTCGTAAATTTTTTGCCCGCGTTGCATGGTGGATGGTCCCGGACCACCCCTGGCTGCTTCGGCCAGGGTGGGCCTGATATTCAGGCAAACCACCACTGCACCGAGCATCGTTATAACCACCACTAATCTCTTTTTCATAGATATGATTTTCAGGCAATTTTTTTTATAATTTATCTGGCATCGTAGGTGATTCGATAAATAGTTCCTTTTGCATCGTCGGAAACATATAGCGCACCGTCAGGCCCCTGAGCAAGTCCGCAGGGACGGTGTAAAGCCTGTCCCGGAGAACTGATATCATCTGATCCGGCGAAATTATCTGCGAAGACTTCCCAGTTTCCATCGGGCCTGCCATTTTTGAATGGCTGGAAGACCACGAAATATCCTTTTTGCTTTTCCGGCGCGCGGTTCCATGATCCGTGAAATGCGATAAACGCACCATGACGATACCTTTCCGGAAACATGGTTCCCGTGTAAAATAAGAGTCCGTCAGGTGCCATATGTGCCGGATAAGCAGCAACAGGGTCAACGGCATTTTCACCGCCGGTCTTCTTCCCGTCTCCTCCATATTCCGGTGATACAATTTTTTTCTTTTGAAAGGGATCATAATAAACATAGGGCCAGCCTGCATTATCTCCTTCATGAAGAGCATACATGGTCTCTGCGGGTAATTCCGCACTTTGCTTCGCATCATAGAGATTGGGATCCAGTTGAAAAAGCTGGTCCCTTCCATGTTGCATCACAAAAAGCTGATCGATATCATTGTTCCAGTCCAGGCCAACCACATTTCGCAGACCAGTTGCAAAATGTACCCCATCACCGTAAGTCTGACCGAATTTATCTGTCCTGAACTGCCATATTCCGGCAGCTGAATCCAGTATCGGACAGGGATTGATTCCTGGTGAACCCTGCGCGCGGTCCTGCAACTGACAGGCGTTCGAATAAGCGCCGACATTTACATACAGGTAACCATTGTTATCGAGTACGATGGATTTTGAATTATGTTCATGACGATCCAATAATCCGGTCACAATTTTTTCTGCATGGGCCGTATCAATCACTTCGCCTTTTTCATTCAGGCGATAACGATAAATATCTGTATTGGAAGAAGCATAGAGCCAGCCATCCTTCACATAGATACCCGTACCAATATAATTTCCAAATCCGGTTTTTTTGTATCCATCGCCATTCAGATCCTGTAGAGCGATAATGCCCTTACCATTTTTAAGTTTCGCGAGTTTGATATATACGATTCCATTACTTGTTACTGCAAGATGCCTGGCAGCTCCGAGGCTATCTGCAATCACATGTACCTGAAACCCGCCCGGGAGTTTCAGTGCAGATCTGGGAGGATTGAGTGGAAGGAATTTAAAACTGCTTCCGGCTATGATCGCCAGGAACAGAATACTGTAAGCAATTGCTTTCTTCATAAAAATTGAGTTTAATAATTTATCGAAGACAAAACTATCAAGTGCTTCAACCAGGCAAAAGAACATGTCGTTGAAAAGGCAAAATCAGTCGCCGGATCAGGAGGACTCTCATTTCAGCTACTGATTTTGCCCGATGAACGATTGCCCAGGCTTCCCGGTTTTCATAGAATCTAATTTTATCATTTACGTCGACAAATAAGAATCAGGATCAATCAAACGGCCGGCTGGCGATATAAACAAACAAAGCATTTATTTTATGAAAATAGACAGAGTCATTTTTACAAGTGTTATTTTAAGTTATGTTGCAGGTTACGCGGATACTTCAACCTTTATTGGTGCTGACGGGCTATTCTCTGCGCATGTTACCGGGAACTTCGTGATGCTACCCTATGATATCGTAACAAATCGTATAGCTGCTTCCTGGATAAAACTGATTTCCTTTCCTGTCTTTATTCTGGCTGTATTTATTTCTACTCAGATTATTAATCATGTCAGGGATGACAGGAAGGCTATTAACAGATTCATGATCCTGGAAGGTACTCTGTTGATCATATCCGGATTGATTGCCTGGATTTACAGACATCAAAACACGAACTCCATACTAAACGGATTGATACCCATGCTGGTGGTTTTTGCAATGGGATTACAAAATGCCTTCGGCCGTTTCTTTTCAAAGCAGGTTTTTGCACCAACCACCTTAATGACAGGCAACACAACTCAATTTATTATTGACCTGGCAGGATACCTGAAACATAAGGATGAGGAGAAACAAAACCTGAAACAAAAGCTTGTGCATGGCATGTATATTATTTTACCATTTTTGATTGGTTGCTTCAGTGGGGCATTCATCACGAAAGCAGTTGGTCTGGGATCGTCTGTATTTATTGGCCTGCTCATGTTGTTGCTGCCCGCAAAACAAAAATCAACCCGCAGTTATTGTTTTGATGTGAGGGTTCCGATTGCTCAATGCGGGGAAATGAAAAATCTTGTTTCCTAATCTCCATAAAGTGCAATCATCTATACTTATTGCCCATTGAACGATTTGCGATTCTTCTCTTCTGTTTCTTAAAGTAGGTTTACATCAACATTAAAAACAAACAAAATGAAACAGCCTGTATATCTCAAAAGCTTTGAATATTCAATTCCTGCTTCTGAAAAGGATTTTTCCGACAGAGGTTATTTGTACGGAGAGTATGCAGAAATGCATTTGCCGCTGGTGAAAGTAAATATTGACTTCGAAAACAAATGGCTGGTTCTCGAGAGTAACGGATTTACTGCAAAATCCTCATCATCAAATATAGAACGCACCCAATTTGACTTTGGAAAGAAAAGAATAAGAGTGAACGCCAATATTTATTG
Organism: Bacteroidota bacterium; assembly: GCA_013286315.1. Lineage (GTDB taxonomy): Bacteria > Bacteroidota > Bacteroidia > Chitinophagales > Chitinophagaceae > Puia. The sequence goes on from JABDFX010000012.1 coordinate 22,580, forward strand.
CGGCTTAGATATTAATCTGGCTGGTTCCTCAGGTGATGAATTGGTTTTCTTATTGGAGGGTATCATGGACGATGGTGAAAGTATAAATTCCTGTTCCGGCCTGCTGGTTATTGATACCGCAACGGGCAGATACGAATCCGCAGGAAAAAAATATGACTTAAGAGTTTACCTGTATGACAATAACGACGAGGACAGGGAGATAAAACTCGATCTGATGATGTATTCACTTTCGCAAAATGCAGAATTAAATTAATCTGATTAAAGAAATGGATATGGAAAAGAAAAAATATTTATGGATCTGGCCGATGTGGATTATTCTATTCTGTCAGATACCTGTTGCCGCCCAAAATCCGGACAGGATTTTATCCATGACCGATGCATTGCAAATCGCATCATCAAATTATATGATTCAATCGAAGACCAACTATACCCGGTCATCCGCTGAAGCCGTTCAGGCAGCCAAAAAAGTGGCCCTGCCGGATTTCACTTTAGCAGCTCAGACGGCCTATGGAACATTAAACGGCGTGACAGGACTTGGCTCAGGATTACCTGGTATTACAACCATTACAGCATCTTCCAATGCCTCGCAAAACATGAATGCCAGTTTCGGAGCATTATACAATGTAAATATAAATATGAATGTTTTTTCCTTCGGCCTGCAAAGAGCATTTGTAGCGGCCACCAGGGGTCAGTATGAACAGGACAGGGCAGATCTGCGGCAAACAAAATTTGATGTAGAGACTACGGTGATCGGTTTATATCTGAACCTTTTGACAGCACAGCGTCTGCGCATGGTGATGCAGGACAATGTGGAACGGATCAGCCGGCTGAGGGATATCATTCTGGCAAGGACTATGAACGGACTGAATCCGGGTGTTGATAGTTCCATTGCCAATGCAGAACTTTCGACAGCCAGAATCTCGCTGACCGATGCAGAAAATTTTGAGCAAAGCCAGGCCAGTGAGTTGTCAAAAGAAATGGGCGTAAAGCAAACCTTTTATAATCTAGATACAAGTTTCGTTACAACGCTTCCAAAAACCATTCCGGCGCAGAACGAAATAAATCTGCAACTGCATCCGGTTTTGCGTTACCTGGACAGCAGGATCATTACCAGCGACCTGACAGCTGCCTATATACAAAAAACAGCCCTGCCCAGGTTTAGTTTTTTTGCTGTGGGACAGGAACGGGGTTCCGGATTCGGCAGCAATTTTTCTACCGATCCGAATGACTATTCTGATAATTTTTTGAAAGGGGCCGATCCTGTGCGGGCCAATTATCTGGTGGGTATCGGAGTTACATGGAATATCACCGACTTAACGAGGGTGAAATCGAAGGTCCAGAGCCAGCGTTTTATTTCGGACGCTTATAAAGATGATTATAACCAGGCAGAAATAAAATATGCTGATCAGTTGAAATTCGCCAATCAGCAAATCGATAACGTGCTTACCAAATACAGAGAAGTGCCCGTCCAGTTGAAATCAGCGGAGGATGCCTACAATCAAAAAAAGGCATTGTACGAAAACGGTCTGACCAATATCGTTGATGTGACACAAACATTATACTTTCTGAACCAGGCAGAAGCAGCCAGCAATGTCGCCTGTAGCGCCGTATGGCAGGCGCTGCTGTTTAAAGCTGTCTCTGCAGGAGACACCAGTATGTTTTTATTACAATTTTAAATTAAAACAAATGAACCTTATTACAACTGCATTACGTAAGCCGGTCGCGGTCATCGTGCTGGTTTCGGGGCTTGTCCTGTTCGGGATCATGGCAGTCAGAACAATCAATATAGATATTTTCCCGAATCTGAATATTCCAACTATTTATGTGGCTCAACCATATGGCGGTTTATCTCCGCAGCAAATGGAGGGATTTATTTCCACTAACTATCAGAATATCTATTTGTACACAGACGGACTTAAATCGATAGAAACAAATAATATTCAGGGATTGAGTTTGTTGAAACTCAGTTTCTATGAAGGCACCAATATGGCGCAGGCTGCCGCCGAGGTCACGGCTCTTTCCAACCGGGCCGCTAATGAAATGCCACCCGGTACCCCACCGCCGTTTATAATACGGTTTGATGCGTCCACACTTCCGGTGGGGCAATTGGCATTGAGCAGTCCCAAACGCAGCGTCACCGAATTAGAGGATCTGGCCAATGTATGGGTAAGGCCCAGTTTTTCAAAAGTGCCGGGACTTGCGGCCATTCCTCCCGTTGGTGGCAATGTGAGAACTGTTTTAATCAGTATAGATCCCGATCTGATGCGCAGTCACAATATTACTCCGCAACAGATAACTGCCGCCGTGCAGGACAATAGTCATATTTCAGCGGCTGGTATTGTTAATATGGGTAAAACCTCTTACCTGACGCCAGTCAATACAGTGCTTTCAAAGATTCCGGACTTCGGTAATATTCCTTTGCTGTATCAAAATGGCGCAACTGTCTATTTAAGGGATGTGGCAAAAGTTGAAGACGGCGCAGATATTACAACCGGTTTTGCTTATGTGAATGGTAAAAAGTCTATATACGTACCCATCGTAAAAACGGCGGGTGCCTCCACCTGGTCGGTAGTACAGGATTTGAAGAAAGCTATTCCTTCCATGCAATCCCTGCTTCCGGAAGACGTGAAATTAAATTTTGAATTCGATCAGTCGGTCTATGTCATTAACGCCGTGGACAGCCTGATCCACGAAGGGGTCATTGGCGCATTCCTGACCGGCTTAATGGTGCTGTTATTCCTGAGAGATCCAAGAAGTGTTTTGATCGTGCTGGTCAATATCCCCATATCCATTATCACCAGCACCCTGTTACTGAAAGCATTCGGACAGACCATTAATATTATGACACTGGGCGGTCTTGCACTGGCCATTGGTATTCTGGTGGATGAATCCACAGTGACGGTTGAGAACATACATCGCCATATGGAAATGGGAAAGACGAAAGCCAGAGCGGTTGCGGATGCCTGTCATGAAATTGCCATGCCTAAATTATTGATCCTTTTAAGCACACTGGCTGTATTCGCTCCCGCTTTCCTTATGACCGGCGTTCCAAAGGGCATGTTTCTGCCTCTGTCCATGGCTGTCGGATTTTCGATGATCACTGCATTTCTTTTGTCTCAAACACTGGTTCCTGTTTTGTCGAACTGGGTATTAAAGGATAAGGTTCATAACCAGGCGGAAACACAACCAGCAAAACCACCCGGCGGCTTTGATAAATTCAGACAACGATTCCTGGGTTTGCTGGGAAAAGGATCAGAACACAAAAAACTTGTCATTGGTTTCTATTTCCTAAGCACATTGGCTATTACCGCTGTGGCTGTCAATTCAATTGGAAAAACGATTCTTCCTCCCGCAAATGACGGACAATTCCAGGTACGTCTCAGGGCTCCGCAGGGTTCCAGACTGGAGCATACGGAAGTCACTTTGTTACAGGCTCAGGATGTATTATATAAAATGGTCGGAAAACAAAATGTAGAAATTACTTCCGCTTTTCTCGGAACGCAGCCTGCCAATTTCGCTACGCTGCCCATCATATTATTCACCAGCAGTTCCAATGAAATCCTTTTGCAGGTGGCTCTCAAACCTTCATACAAAATAAAAAATACAGATGACCTGGAAGAAAGCTATCGCAAGGCGCTTCATCAGGCGATGCCCGATCTCAGCATATCGTTTGAGCCCATAGACCTCACCGACAAGATTATGAGCCAGGGTGCAGCAACACCCATTGAAGTAGCCATCATGGGTAAGGACCTGGAGCAAAGCAATGTCTATGCGCAAAAAGTGATGAGCGCTATGCGAAAAATACCCTATCTGCGGGACATCGGACTAAAAGAACAATTGAAAAACCCGGCTATTCTAATCAATATCGATCGTGAAAAAGTAAAACAACTCGGTCTTAGTATGACTGAAGTATCCAACTCATTAACATCCGTTACTTCTTCCAGCCGGTACATACAAAAAATGTTATGGATGGATGAGTCAAATGCCACTTCTTATGATGTTCAGGTAGAAGTACCACAGAATGAATTATCGAGTATTGAAGATCTGGCAGATATACCGTTAAAACAAAATAGTCCAAGACCCGTATTGGGAGATGTGGCCACAATAACCAGGGATCACGTGATCAGTGAATATGATCGCCGGGGTGCCACAAGGTTTCTCTCTATCGGCGCAAATATTTACGGGAAAGACCTGGGTTCGGCGGCCGTTGCGGTAAACAAAGCGCTCAAAGAAATCGATGCACCTCCCCGCGGAATTTCTGTAGAGACCCGTGGAGAGGTGGGATTGCTGACACAAACACTGGGCAGTCTTCAAACAGGCCTGCTGATTACAATTGTTGTATTGCTACTGATGCTGGCAGCCAACTATCAGTCATTTCCGCTTTCCCTTACTGTACTTACTACTATCCCCGCAGTGCTGGCAGGTTCAATACTGATGTTGCTGGCCTGCGGTTCTACTCTCAACCTTGAATCCTACATGGGTATCATCATGTCAGTCGGGGTTTCCGTATCGAACGCAATTTTACTAGTCACCAATGCAGAAGAAATCAGAAAAGCAGGAAGCGATTCCATTCAGTCAGGGATTAAGGCTGCGGGACTTCGTTTACGTCCAATCCTGATGACGAGCATTTCCATGGTTGTCGGAATGATACCCATGGCGACGGGCCTGGGAGAATCAGGCGGACAAACGGCGCCACTCGGCCAGGCAGTGATCGGTGGTCTCCTGGCGTCAACCTTCGCTTCCCTGATGGCCCTGCCACTTATATTTTCCATGGTTCAGAAAAAAAGAACTGTTCATTCTGTTTCTCTTGACCCCGACGACAATCTTAGTCTTCATTTTGATCATCCAAATCATTTACAAGTCACACTATAAAAAATATGTAAAATGAAATATCTAATTTCTCTGGCCACTCCTGTCATACTTTGGATAATGGCATCATCCTGCGGAGCCAACGCAGACGCGGCGGTTAAACCCTTGCCGGAACAGATCACCGTACAAACCTTTTCTGTCAGTAAGGGACAGCTGACCACACATATGACCATACCCGGTGAGCTGCGCCCGTTCCAATCGGTGGACCTTTATGCCAAAGTGAATAGTTTTGTAAAAAAATTATACGTTGATGTGGGATCCGTTGTAAAAAAAGATCAGTTACTGGTTGTGCTGGAGGCTCCGGAAATGCTGGACGCTGCAAACACCGCTGCACAACTCGTACAGACAAATAAAGCATACTATTCAGCCAGTAAGGCAACTTACGAGAGAATGTATCAAACCAGTAAAATTCCTGGAACCATTTCTCCCAACGATCTCGAAGTTGCTTATGCAAAAATGAACTCAGACAGCAGCAACCTGATGGCCGCCCGTTCCAGTTATCATGAATCAACGAATTTAAATCGCTACCTCGAAGCGCGGGCACCTTTTGACGGCGTGATCAGCGCCAGCAATTTATACCCGGGCGCCTATGCAGGACCTGCTGGTGCAGGTTCCGTTATTCCACTGCTGACCTTACAGGAGCAGGCCAAATTAAGACTGGTCATTGCCGTTCCGGAAGCAGCAACCGACTATTTTAAATTAGGAGACACTGTTCATTTTTCGGTGAAAACGCTGCCCGGAAAAGATTTTACTGCAACCGTCAGCCGCGTTGCCGGTAGTCTTGATTTACAATTGCGTACCGAACAACTTCAAATGGATGTGGCAAACAAAGATAAAATATTATTACCCGGTATGTTCGCCCAGGTGTCCCTGAATATGACCAACACAGATAAGGTATTAATTGTTCCTGAATCTGCCGTAACAGAAAATTCAAAACAGGTATTTGTGATTCGGGTTACAAACGGAAAAACAGAATGGGTTCCCGTAAAAAGAGGCAGGGAGGGCGACGGAAACGTTGAAATCTTTGGAAATTTGCAGGAAGGTGATCAATTGGTAAATACTGCTACGGATGAATTGAGAAGTGGCACTCAGGTAGTATCAAGCTTAAGGCCCAAAGTGTAAGGCGTTAGGCTAAGGCTTAAGGCTAAGGCTAAGGCTAAGGCTCATAATTTAAAAAAGGAATATCATCCTGCTATTGAACATACAAAAATAACAAATCATATATATTCATTCTTTTAAAGTAAAAAACACCTACGTGATAAATTACAAAGTCACATTTCGTTTATTTATCCTTGCTGCCTTGATCCAGTCTGCCAATCTTGTTTACGCATCAGCGCCTGACCGGCAGTATTACACATTGAGTATTTATCATTTTAAAGATAGTGTGCAGGAAAAAGCCCTTGATCACTATTTTTCGGACGCATTATTGCCCGCCCTGCACCGGATGAAAATAGTTTCCGCCGGCGTATTTAAGTCACTGGCCAATGATACATCTTCCGATAAAAAAATCTATGTCTTTATTCCTTTCAATTCAGCAGGAGAAGTCCAGCAATTATACGAAAAACTACAAAAGGATAAAGCTTACCAGGCTGCCGGCTATGAATACATCAACGCTGTTTTTTCTACAGCACCTTATACCCGGATTGAAACGATCATTTTATATGCCTTTCCCATGGCCCCCCGGATGCAATTGCCCGGACTCAGGTCTGCAAAAAGTGAAAGGGTCTATGAACTGCGCAGCTACGAAAGTGCCACCGAAAAAATATTTCAGAATAAGGTAAGTATGTTTAATGACGGCGATGAAATAGGACTTTTTAAGCGACTGGGCTTTAACGCTGTTTTTTATAGTGAAGTGGTAGCCGGATCCAGGATGCCCAATCTGATGTATATGACGACCTTCGATAATATGGAAGAACGTGAAAAACACTGGAAGGCATTTTCAGATGATGCCCAATGGAAAAAATTAACCTCCATGCCGTTATACCAAAAAAATGTGCAGCATGCAGATATCATTTTTCTACGGCCAACCGATTATTCTGACATCTGATTGTGGCCTGAGCTATAAATGATTATTACTAAACTTTTTTATCAGGATTTCGGAAATGTTTTGGAATTTTGTTTTTGATCTGCAAACAGTCCGTAGCATTCCTTCAATACATATGTTATGTATTTTCTGCTCATTTTTTTTGTGATCATTTTCGTTGCAGCCCTGATAACCATTCGTAATGATCTTCGGTTTTTGAAGCAGAAGCAATTTCAGGCAGCCATTGATCACAGTCGTTTTCTGCGATTTATGGAATGGGTTTTTAGTAAATATCTTGTTTGGAGATTTTGGAAGAAACTATTGCCCATTGCCCTGCTGATCATTTTAGTGCTGGCTGGAATTACTTATTTATATATTCGCTATACACTTCCCAGGATTCCACCCATACCGGAAATAGTAATAAATCATCAGGACAGCAGTTTATTGAAACGTGGAGAATACCTGGCGGAACATGTTTCCATATGTGTAGACTGCCACAGTGCGCGTAATGTCAATTATTTTTCATGGCCATTTGTCGAGGACCAGAAAGGATCTGGAGGGCCTTTTCTTTCGCAAAAACTTGGATATACTTTTCCCGGTGAAAGTTTTACACCCAATATTACGCCCGCTAACCTGGGCAGTTGGAGCGACGGAGAATTGTACCGCTTATTAACAACAGGTATTGACAAGGATGGAAAAACGATAAACCATGCTATGCCCTTTGAGAACTTTTCTCATCTTGATCCAACAGATGCAAAAGCGATCATAGCGTATATCAGAACACTGCCGCCGATAAAAAATACACCGGCAGGGATAACCCGGATTAATTTTTTTCACGACCTGTATAACCGGACCATTCCCAGGGATGTAAAACCGATTTACCTCGACAGTTTGAAAACGGCTATTGACTCCGGACACTATCTGGTGACCATTGCTTCCTGCAACGATTGTCATACACCTAAAAAATGGCTGGAAATTAATGATACCACGAGATTGCTCAGCGGCGGTCTGGAATTTCCATTACCAACCGGAGGCTTTGTACATTCCGCGAATCTTACCCCGGATGAAAGCGGGCTCCAATCGTGGACTGAAGAGACTTTCGTCAAAAAATTTAAAAGCTACCTGGACAGCGGAGCCATTTATAAAGTATCGCCCAATTCTTTTAATTCATTGATGCCCTGGTCTGATTATGATGCTATGACGGAAAAGGATTTGAAAGCCATTTATGCCTATTTAAAAAGTCTCAAGCCGGTTTATAATCCGGTCGTAGTGTTTACCAGGAAAAGTGTGAAGAAATTAAAAACTTCCGACCAGACGGATGACAATTAAAAAAAGATGCATTACAAACTTCCTTATCATTTTGGTCTTGGCGGCGTGCCCATTGGCAATGAATTTTCTGTCGTTACAGATACCGAAGCAGAGCAAACATTAGAAGCTGCCTGGAATGCAGGCATCCGTTATTACGATGTTTCTCCCTGGTATGGTTTAGGTTTGGCCGAACGACGCTTTGGACATTTCCTGCACAATCAAAACAGGGATGACTATATCATTTCATCCAAGGTGGGCAAGTTGCTGAAGGCATCTAAAAAGGCGATTCAATCCAATCTTTTTCCATTCGCCGGTTCACCAAATATGGTGGAGTTTGATTACTCGGCAGCCGGAGTGCGCCGTTCCGTCGAAGACAGCCTTCAGCGCCTGGGTATAGACAGCCTGGATATTATTTTTGTCCACGACTTGTCGCCCGACAATAAGTACCTTGACGGGAAATGGCTGGAATATTTTGAAATAGCGAAACAAGGTGCTTTCCCTGAACTTATCCGCATGCGCGAAGAAGGTTTGATTAAAGCCTGGGGGCTGGGCGTGAACACACCCGAGCCCATTCTGGCCACCATGGAGGTGTCTGATCCGGATATTTTTTTGCAGGCTTCGCAATATTCATTAATTGATCATGCATATGCGCTGAAACATATTTTTCCGGAAGTAAGAAAAAGAAATATCCCGCTTGTCATGGGCTCTGCATTGAATGCCGGATTTATCTCCGGAAGCAATCGGTACGGCTACGGCGGTCACGAAATACCTTCGGAGTTTATTTTGAAAAGAAATCGTCTGGCGGATATAGCTAAAGCTCATGGCGTAGATTTGAGAACGGCTGCTTTGCAATTTGCTGCTATGCCAGATGTAGCAGCTGCCGTTATTTGCGGCGCAAGAACTGCACAACAGATAACCGATGATGTGGAATCAATGAAAGTAAAAATCCCGGCGGACTTCTGGGCAGAACTAAGAGCCGAAGAACTGATTTCGGAGGAAGCCCCTGTCAGTCACTGGCATAGTTTTTCCAGTTGAAAAAATTAACTTCTAAATCAGACAGTCATGAATCAGGTTTCCAGAAGAAGCTTTCTTAAAAATTCAGGTGGCGCAGGTATCGCTCTCTGGCTCGGAATTTCCACCTGGGACAATACAGCGAAGGCATCGAATATCTACGAAGCCAAAAATTTTACGCCGTATATCATTGTCGATTCAGGTGGCAGCATCACGCTTTTCAATACCAAACCTGAAATGGGCCAGGGTACTTTCCAGTCCATTCCGGCTTTGATTGCAGAAGAATTTGAAGTTTCATTCGACCAGGTTATTATTAAACAATCGAACGGAGAATCAGTATTTGGCCCGAATCAGAGAGCAGGAGGAAGCGCCTCTATTCGTACAAGCTATACAGACTTAAGAAAGATAGGTGCATCAGCCAGGGAAGTATTTATAAAAGCAGCGAGTTTACAATGGCAGGTTGATGCCAGCAGTTGTTATGCAGAAAACGGAAAAGTTATTCACAAACCCACGAATAGATCGCTTACCTACGGCGAGCTGGTGGCAGAAGCTTCAAAATTAGATCTGCCCACAGAGCCAAAATTAAAAGACCCGAAAGATTTTAAAATTTTGGGCAAAATGGCCAGCCGGCCCGATGTGCCTTTGAAAACTTGTGGTAAAGCAGAATTTGGTATTGATGTCCGGTTGCCTGATATGTTGTATGCCAGTGTGGAAAGGTGCCCTGTTATCGGGGGAACTTTAAAAAGCTTTGATGCAACCGAAGCACTTAAAATTCCCGGCGTGGAAAAGGTCGCCAGCATCGAAAGGGTAATCGGCAGATACCATTATAAAGGGATTGCCGTAATTGCCAACTCTTACTGGACTGCACTGAAGGCCCGTAAAAAACTAAAAATTGAATGGGATACCGCCTCATATGCGACATTCAATACGTCTGAATACGAAGATCACTTACGCGCTCTGGCAAGTCAGGACGGTTTGCCGGATAAAAATATTGGCTCCGTTGACACGCTTAATTTACTGCCGCAAAATACGATCGAGGCATTTTACGAAACGCCCATGGAGGCGCATCATCCGCTCGAAACGCTCAATTGCGTAGCGCAGGTCCGCGGCGATCAGGTAGAAATATGGGTATCCACACAGGTGCCCAGTAACGTAACAGGAACAGGCGAATTCGATATGCACAAATATATCGGCATGACGCCCGAAAATATCAAGATGCATACAAAATTTATTGGTGGCGGGTTTGGCCGAAGACTTTATTTTGACTTCATCGTTGAGGCAGTAAATATTGCAAGACTTACAGACAAACCGGTAAAACTAATCTGGTCCAGAGAAGACGCTACAGAACAGGGTCCCTTCAGACCCATGACTTTTTCCCAGTTGAAGGGCGGCCTTTCAGACGATGGAAAACTGCTCGCCTTTCAGCATAAAGTGATTGGCCCCTCTCTAATGGAATCCAGAGACGGAATCTTTGATAAAACCAAAGTTGACCGTTCCATGGTTGAAGGCATCGGTGTGCAGGCTTATGAATTCCCGAATCTCAAGACATCTTATGTAAGGTCTGATTTCCATATTCCGGTTGCCTCCTGGAGATCTGTAACCAGTTCGACGGTTGCTTTTCCGCCCGAATGTTTTTTGGATGAACTGGCTTACAAGGCCAAAAAAGATCCGATGGAATTCCGACTGGAACTGCTTTCCAAACCATCTGATGCGAAACGGGTTTTATTAAAACTAAAAGAAATGTCCCATTGGGACGAGCCCTTACCCAAGGGCAGAGGACGAGGAGTGGCACAATGGGAATTTTTTGCGGGATTGGGTGGCCAGGTTGTTGAAGTGACCTACCGCCCGGATAAATCAATCAAAATAGATAAAGTGTATGCTGTGATTGATTTAGGCGAAGTGGTAAATCCTGATAATGTAATCAACCAGGTACAGGGTGCTGTTGTGATGGCCCTGGGAGCAGCTACGAAACCGGGCATTACATTTAAAGACGGGAAAGTGGAGCAGCACAATTTTTATGATGACCTGCTTGTCAGAATGTATGAGGTTCCTGAAATCGAAGTCGCGATTCTCGCGGAAGGTGGGAAAGTTAAAGGCGTAGGAGAACCCGGGCTACCTCCCTTTGCGCCGGCCTTAGCGAATGCGATTTTCGCAGCGACCGGTAAGAGGATTCGTAAAATGCCTTTTAATTTAAACAATATTTAGTTTATGAAATTTGTATGAGTAAAAAAATAACACCCTTTACGATTGCGATTTTTATCTATTTCCGATTCGTATCAATCTTCCATTTTCTGCATCAGTAACAACCCACAGTGCGCCGTCTGGACCCTGCACTATATCGCGCATACGCTGATGCTGATCCAATAACAAACGTTCTTCTCCGGTCACCCGATTGTTCTCTATGACAAGTCTGACCACATGCTGGCCCGCCAGTGCTGCAATAAATAAATTTCCATCCCATTCCGGGATAATACTTCCATTATAAAAAGTTGAACCGGAAGGTGCAATGGTAGGATCCCAATAGTAAATGGGTTGTTCCATTCCTGCTTTTTGTGTAATATTTCCTTCGATGGGTCCGCCGGTATACTCAGCACCATAAGCAATTACAGGCCAGCCATAATTTTTCCCGGGCTTTACTATATTTACTTCGTCGCCTCCCTGGGTTCCATGTTCATCCTCCCAAAGATCGCCGGTCACGGGATTGAAGCAAAGTCCCTGCGGATTTCTGAATCCATATGCCCATATTTCCTTTAATGCATTCGGACTATCCGGAAAAACAGGATTTCCGGCAGCCGGCGTTCCATCTGTATTGATGCGTAATATTTTTCCAAGTGCCGAACTCAGCCATTGCGCCTGGACGCGCGTTTCTTCATCCATCCGTTCACTGGTAGAGACAAATAATTTCCCGGTTTTATCGAATAATAAACGAGAACCGTAATGAGCCAGACTTTTGCTGTCGTTTGAAACCCTGTAAATGACTTTTACATTCCGGATTGAAAATTCATCGTTGGATAAAACGGCGGTAGCCACGGATAATCCGCTCCCCAATTCCCTGCGTTCCGAAAAACTGAAATAAATCGTCCGGTTGTTTTTGAAATCCGGATCGATTACAATGTCCAGCAGCCCGGCATCACCGCCGTATACAATATTACGTGGCAGTCCCCGAATGGTGTCACTGACTAATCCGTCCTGCGTAACGATTTTTAAAGAACCGCGTTTTTCTGTAATCAGCATTCTGCCATCAGGCATAAATGCAATGGACCATGGATGAAAAAGTCCGGTGGCTATTACCTGTTCCCGATAAGGCGTTTTCGTAATAACGGCAACTGCCCGGGTTTGTCCTTTGAATGCCGGTTTTTGATTCGTGCCGTATGTCGTATCCCGTTGCTCCAGGGTTTGGCCGGCTATCGGCTTTTGATCCGGTGGCCTGGTTCCGGCAACGATAATCCCATTGCCATTCCGGTTTTGAGCCAGGGAAAAGTGAACTATTAGCAGACAAATCAGTATCATTTTACCTGATAACCTCTGGTTGAACTTCATGATTGTTTAATTAAATATTGGCAAAATTAATCACGTAACTATTCTGACATCTGACTTTAGGCGAATATATATTTGCTTCGGGGGAAGAAACAGAGCCAGTCGGTGAAAAGGCAAAAACAGTCGCCCGTTGAGTCGTGTTTCCTGCTGCACGTTCAGCAATTGATATATATATGGCGTTGCCGTTTCCCCCGTACCGGATAAAATGATAAATCATCCATGCCGGAATGGTTTGTCCCCCAACCTGTTAATCCATTTGCGGCATGGCTGTTCAATCGCATAATATGTTATGGAAGAAATGCCTATCAAAAGTGCCAGATATATGACAGCGTATCCTAACCCGCTGGAAAAATTAATATTTTGTTTACCCCTTCCAAAACCAACCACGCCGGGTAAACGCAATCCCTTTGAAAAAGGCTCCTGAAGAAATATCTGCATTAAATAAATAGAGTACGATATTTTACCAATATACTGTGCAAGCCGGTTATTACAGAATGTATGAAGAGATCCGCTATTCAGTGCAAAACAAAGTACCAGTGCCGCAAATAAAATAATGCAAATCGCATCATTCATCGCAAAATGCAATGCCAAAACCAGCATCGTGATAAACATAACCGCAAAAATATCTTTATGAAATATATTCTTTACCGAAGGCCATTGATACAGTTTGTACACAATCATTCCTGTTATAAAACCGGCGATACCCCGCAGGAAACCGTAATCATAGGTTGTGTTCAGGTTGTGTGGAACAAGTATGGATGGATATAAATAATTTTTTCTCGGGAGAAAATACATGATTGAAATATATGCTGCGATTACAAACAGTCCAAATATGATAAGTGCAGGTAATTTTCTTTTATTCAGGAATAAAGCCAGAAAAGGAAATATTAAATAAGCTGCCCATTCTGCGCTGATACTCCATGAAGGAATATTCCAGGTGTAGATATCATGTATATAATATGAATGTAGCAAAAGAAAACCGGTTGGAATGGCCCTGGGATTCTCTATCGCACTGGGATAGGTACCGGGGGGCGACAAAAAAATTACAAGTATAACTAAAAGCAGTAATGAAAAGAAATGCAGCGGGTAAATCCGGGCAAATCTGGCTATGATGAATTTTCTTAAAGAATTCCTTTCGATATGCATGGCAAAATCTTCTTTATAAACATGCAGTATGATGAACCCGCTCATGATAAAAAAAAGATCAACCATTAAATAACATTTCTCAAAGAACATAGTCAGGTTAGCCGGCACAAACCGGGCAATGGCCATTTCAAAATGAAATACGGCAACAAGCACTGCAGCTATTCCCCTTAATGGTGTAAGATTCGATAAATATTCTGCTTTGTGCTCCAAATTATTTTTTTATTCCCGGGTTATTGCAACTCATCAATATAATCATTGCCGATCGGAGTGAATGAAATTTTATCATATTCTACGTGTCGGATATCTCTAAAGTATGACGTTACCTTCTTCCGCCGCCACCGCCACCATGAAATCCACCGCCACCGCCACCATGAAAGCCACCCCCGCCAAATGCAGCAGGATGAAATCCGCCAAATGCACCCGGTGAAAAGCCCGCAGAATGCTGGAAACTCTGCACCCGGGATTGCCCGGCTTCGCGCATTTGCTGCTGCCTGTTCAGGTTGCTGATTGTTTCAGGTGAAAAACTATTCACATGTGTTGCAGGGGAATTCATCTGCCATTGGCCACTGCTGCCTCTTTGAAATACATTTCCCTGCCTGTCAGAAAAAACATTATTCGCAGATCTTCCAAATCTTCCATTGGAGAAGGTTGGTCTGTTACCAAAATCCCTGCCATCGGAAATTCCAAAACCATTCCTCGTTTCAATGCCGTTTCTGTTGCGGTAAATATTATTTTCGGAATGTATGAACCCGTCGTGATATCCTATATTTCCTCCGTAAAAATCATGGCCGTAGTGATATCCGTAATTATGCCAGTATGCCGGATGATAAAAAGATGGCCCCCACCAGCCGCCATACCAGCCGCCCCATCCCCACCCGAATCCTTCATTAAACCAGTCAAACCCATAATCCAATCCAAAACCCCAACCATACCAGGGACTGTACATCACGCCAAACCCCCAGGACCAGGGTCGGGGATAATAATACCTGCCGATCCACGGATGGTAGTAAATGCCGGTTCCATAAACGACTGTGGCGCCATAAATAAAACTGTTGAGATAACCTGACGTATATCCGGCATATATATATTCGGGTGTATAATCGTAGATGTCCACGAATTTGGAATTATAAACCCATGAAGTGGGAGGAATCAGATCCAGATCCCCGGGAAGTTGAGTACTTGCAACCCATGGGCCGGCCGGATAATCCGAAATAAACCAAACGCCGTTATCCAGCGCATAATAACTTCCTCCAAACAATAAGACAGTGGAGGAAGTATTTACCGCATATTGCAAACGGGTACCCGCTATACTTTGAAACTGTGGGTCGCCGTCGTAGCTGACCTGTGTGGATGCTGTTTTACGATCCACTTTGGCTGTCTGGGCAACCTGCGCATCCATAACCGCTTCCCTGGAAGCTTCCGTTCCGGCAACACTGGCAAGGACATTATATTTCGGCGAACCTTCGGGAATTTTAGCAAAATCCGCGGGTAACTTGTCAGAGGCAACGAATTCCCACCCACTATTACCCGCAAGCGATCCCGAATGATACCAGCGCCCTGAAATCAAAATATAATATTGTTCTGAGTTCGTGTCCAGGAAAATATCATCGGATGAATTTTCAACGTATAACAAGGACGTTCCGGAAATGGGTAAGAAATCAGGTTCCCCATCACTCTGAATTAATTCTGCAGGAGTTGTGGTTACAATAACCGCAGGAATTAAGCTATCCATTACCATACTCTCGTCAGGGCCATTGGGTCGATTGGAGTTGTCTTTGGCAAGTGTCTTTTCAATTCTCTCCAGTCTCCTGTCAATTTTACTGCTCACAAATGAATAGGGCCCGGTAGCCGAAGCGGCGCTGTACCAATGCTCACCACCATAGAGATAAAACTGTCCGTCCTTATCTTTTACGATGGTAAACGGACTATTGATAACCGCATCCAAACCCCATTTTTTGTTTTCCTGAATCTTAGGATCACCATCAATAATCACCAGAACCGATGGACGCGTTGCATAAATTATCCGGGGCACTTGTGTATTGATGTCGTTGGATAACTTGGTTTCATCCAGGTTTTGATCCAGTGTGGCCATCGTTTCATCCAGTGAAATGTTGCCTGCGGTTTCCGGAAGTTTTGATTCCAGGGTTGTCCTGATCTGGTTCAGATCATTTTCATTTGTATCGGCCGGGATTTTTATGTTTGAGATGAAAATGGAATCGATGGACAATTGCCTGGTATTTCGGTCGGTTTCTACTCTGGATGTGGACCATATTGTGCCAAAGTCAGGATTGTTACTGCCATTTCTTAGTACGGATATAGCCGAAATCGACTTGAGTGTATTTCCTGCAAATGAATCCGGCTGAAACTGATATACTTTGATAACGGTACCGTCGGTTGCAGCGATCGTTAATGGCCAAACACTCTGCGCATAGCCGATATGATAAACAATAGTAGTGAAAGTCACCATCATGATTTTTCTTAAGAAGAGTTTCATTTTCTGTCTTTTTAATTTTTAAAAAAGGGCCACATAGAAATGCAGCCCGTAACCTTAACTGCTTAATGAGAAATCGTTCTTCCGATTTCCAAAACGAATGTACCTGTCATGTTTTCCTTTTAATTCCATAAAACGGCTAAACGGCATGAATAGTCGTTAAAGCGCGGAATTCAATCGACGTTATATTTCCGGCTGTTTAAATAATTGAAGACCTCAGAATCAATAAGGTTTATTCATCTACACTTATTGCCCGCTGAACGATTCGCAGATTTCCCCGGTGCCGTCATCAGGTAGTTTTACATCCAGCCATCCTGTACTGGCTTAAAAAATTGTAATCAAAAAAAAACATTAATATGTCAACTACAATTAGTCATCCGATTTTCATTACTCATGATAACACCGGATCTCTTCGGTCACTTATTAATAAATTTTTAGACTGGAGTGCTGATCAGCAGGAAAACCGGCTTGCATGGCAGGGTATTGGCCTTCTTGTATTTGGATGCTTCCTTACGCCTCTCTCTGTGTTGATAATGTCTCTGACAGGAGCAAATATGTTTTTCATCCTGATTGCTATTGCGGCAATGGGAGTGACTTTGGTGCTGGACCTGACGGCAATGCCGACTAAAATAACAATCCCTGCTTTTTTTATTGGTGTTATAGCAGATATTACAATCATCGTTGTAAGTGCGATCGCCGCAATCTAAATGGCGGAAACACTCGTTTCGCGGAATCCGTTAGCCTCAACCGCCTACACTTATTGCCCGTTGAACGATTCGTCCTTTTGGAAAAACATCGCAGAATATAGCTTTGTACCCTACATATTAATAAACAATAAAACAAAGATTATGAAAAAGTTTTTTTTAGCGACAGGTATTTTAATGGTCACCGCAATTACCGCGTCTTATGCGCAGGAATTTAATGACGACAATGCAAATGACGTAAAGCCAACAATTACGAAAACCATGGCTGAAATTCAGAAAGAAGGAGCCGAAACAAATCAAAATGCGGTTAGTGTGTTTACCGTAAACCAGTTTGCCTCCGATTTTCCGGACGTTACGGATATTCGTTTTGACAGGGAGAAAGACCACGACGTAATAACCTATACACTGAACGGAAGAATCAACACCGCTTATTATGACGATAACAATGAGCTGATGGGCACCATTCACAACAGATCAATGCAGGATTTGCCTGCCGAAGCGCAAACCGAAATTGCAAAGAGGTACGCTGATTATACAGTCGTAAAAGTTGTCAGATTTAATGCGAACAGTGATAACGAATCATACATCGATATTAATTCTGAATTGCCTTTTTATGGAGATTCTTCAGAAACCAGTAGCAATTATTTTGTTGAGCTAAAAAATAATGATAACAAAGCAATCGTATTAATGGTGGGACTATCCGGTGAAGTCAGTTTTTTCACAACTATGAAATAGTTTGGTATTCTTTCACCCCGGTTAATTTAAATCGACTACGCAATGCGTGACCACCTTAGTCTGTGCTTCGGTGGTCATTGCATACCTGCACATTTCTATTTTCTAATAATTAGTATATGAAAAATTTTATCAGCAAAGTGGCTTTGATTCTGGCCCTGCTTGTACTTAACAATCGCATCAACGCACAAAATTATAATGACTACCGCGATGTGGAGGCGGTTATGTTACAGGTGAATGGGAATGCCTATTCTGAAAAAAAACTGGAAGGTGCTTTTATTGCGTTGCCTGATAATTCAAACCAGCTGATTGTAAGGCTACACATTCCTTACTCGTCAATAAATGAAGCAGCGGAGGATACGATGACCTATTTACCGGATTATCATTTTAATTTAAGAATGAAAATCGATTCCTGGAAAATACAGGAATCTCTTACCTCAGGTAAAACGTTTGAGACGGATGGATATTTAACACTGAATCATATTACCAAACTGGTGATGGTTGAATATACCCCACTACCCTCTCTGACTGTTCAGGATGGCGGTTTTAATCTGAATTTGATCATGGGATTCAATCCCGTTGATTTCCAACTGGATGTCCGGAATACAAATACAAGATATTTTATTAAGATTGGCGACGCACCGGTCAACCGTCTTTGATCATTTATAAAGCTGGTTGGTTATTGGAGGAACGGTGGGCGTAACGATCACGTTAAATGGTTTTTTCGTTGCCTGGTGACAGCTGTTGCAACTGGCATTTAAAAACAAAAAGCTATGCCGGAAAGCAACCATGTTTTTATTTTCTATGGCCTGATCTACGCTATCCATGGCGGGGTTTATCATAGCCGCGATTTTTGCTTCCGGATTATTACCATGGAATTGTTGTATTTTTTTAAAAGCGCTCAGAATCAGGCTTTCTTCATATTTGGCCAGAGCCCAGTTCCGGTTGTCGCCGGCAAACCAAAGTTTGGCGTGGTGCAACTGAATATTACCCATCAATTCACCAAATCCAGGCGTATAGTTATTTTTCAACTTCTTTTGCAGACTATCTACCTGTGCCTGTAAATGGTTTGTCTGGTCCTCGTTCTGACTACAGGATGCAAGTGTTAAGAATGAGAAAAGTATGGCTGATAATTTCATAAAATGCGTTTGTACATTGTAGTTAAAGCTAGTATCTCAGGTATGAGTAGCTTCAGGTAAGTCGTTCAATCGGCAAATAGTATCGGTATATGAGAAGGCCTGGTAGTTCAGTTACTACAGATTTACCACTCAGCTAATAAGGGGTGGTGATGAAAATTAAATGATGTTCATTCTCTTGTTTAATGCTGCCCGGTAGGCATCCGCTACAGGTATGGGTTTTCGGTTTATGATCAATGCACCACCTTCCATGCTGTCAATCTTATTGATGGCCACGAGATAAGAACGGTGAACCCTGAGGAACCTGGATGCCGGAAGTCTTTCTTCAACCGTTTTTAGTGTGGTATGAATGGCATAAAACTTTTCTGCTGTATAAAGTTTAACATAGTCGCCCATCGCTTCTGCAAATAATATACTATCCAGTTTCAGCCTGCGTACAATATTGGAATCACGAATAAAAACAAATTCTTCTTCCCTTACATTCACCTCCTCCTGATTACTATCCAATATTTCCCTTGCCTTATCAATGGCCTGAATAAACCGGGGACCCGTTACAGGTTTTATAATATAATCCACCACATTCAGGTCAAAGGCATCTGCCGCATACTCTTTTCTTGAAGTAATAAAAATAATGACGGGCCTCTTTTTTGTTAAGTTTTTGGTCAGCTCCAGTCCCGACATGCCAGGCATTTCTATATCGAGTAAAAGAAGATCTATGGATTCTGAGAGAATCAGGTTGTACGCTTCATAAGCATCCGAACATTCCGCAACAATCGTCAGGTCATCAACTCTGCCTGCCAATTCACTTAATGCTATTCTGGCCATTTTATTGTCATCAACAATCAGAGCGTTCATATACTAAAATTAATAAATTTTGACGGGTTCGGCTATTGATTTTGCCTGCTGACCGATTGCTGTTATCTCCTGTTTTCTCAGGTGTGTAGCTTTACAGTATTCATTCAAGATATGATTCATTTACAGATGAAAACAAAGGAACAAAAGCGTGACCTGGTTCTTCAGGTGATACAACCAGGACTTGCAGGTCTCATGGACGGGTCCGTATCTTCACTTGCCCCATTATTTGCAGCAGCCCTCTCTACGCACAATAGCCACACCACATTTCTGGTAGGACTTGCCACAGCAGTCGGAGCCGGAATCAGTATGGCTTTTTCCGAAGCGCTATCCGACGATGGAAAACTAAGCGGAAGAGGGAACCCTGTAAGCCGCGGTATTGTCTGCGGACTGATGACTTTTATTGGCGCAGCCGGACATACTTTACCCTTCCTGCTTCCTTCATTTCATATTGCCCTGACTGCTGCCACCATGGTAGTCCTGGTGGAATTATTAGTGATAGCCTGGGTAAGACACAAATATATGGACACCGCTATCATAAAGGCTGTATTACAGATCGTACTGGGGGGAGTTATTGTTTTTATTGCCGGGATTTTGATCGGCAAAAGTTAACGGGTGTATACCTATTTTTCACATAGAGCAAATTATTAAATATGAAAACACTTTGTGCAATACTATTTTACATCGCCACGGGTATATATGTTTGTCTTTCTTATCTTCTTGTACAAATGATTGATAAGAACGGCAAATTTGAACTCGTAATACTCGACTTATTGGGGTTATTGGCAAATATCGTTCTGATCAATTTTCTTTTGAGGAAATATATTGATAAGCCCTTCGAAAAGGGACGGAATAAAAGTTAGCCACTACCTTTGAAAGAGAACAAGTTCAACGGACGTACATTGTGGTCCAGAGCACATATTGCAGGAATATGGAACCTGCCCTGAAATAAAACCGGAGATATATGCGTAACAAAAGATTTATGCTTTATTTGCTGGGGATTTTTATTACTACGATGATGCTGATCGTATTTCTTCAGTATAATTCCAATAATAATATCGATAAGCTGATTCAGGGGAATGAGTCACTTATCCGTGAGTTCCGGATCATCAGTGAGACACAGAAACTGGAGACAACCCTGCTGTTTATTGAAAGTCATGTATACAGGACTGTTTTCAGTAAAGACTCCAGTTTTTTCGAAGATATAAAAACCAACGAAGGAAAAGTAAAGGAAATCCTGTCGAATCTGCGACCCCTTGTTTTAACGGACAGCACAAAAAAACTGGTGCAGGATTTGGATTCACTGACTGAAGTAAAACTGGAACTTGGGCATGTCATTCTGGATACCCTCTTTTCGAAAGGACAGCTGGCAGCCATAGAGACTTATAAAAGCAGGCGGAAAACCTACGTAATGGGGGATATTGTGCATGTGATTGATTTATTAAACAAACCCCGGCAACAATATCTGACCAAGCTGGCAATTGATGCGAATCAGAGCGGAAAAAGAGCCAGGGAATGGGGATTTATCCTGGCGATTACTGCAGTGTTAGCATCCATATTTACTTTTGTATATATTACGAAGCGGATCAAGCGTCAACAGCAACTATACGAACAATTAAATGAATCCGAAAAGAGAGCGAGGGAAGCCGGAATTATAAAGGAGAACTTTATGGCCAATATGAGCCATGAAATCAGAACGCCCATGAATGCAATCCTGGGTTTTACAAATTTATTGCAGAAAGAACAGCTCAATGAAAAATCGGAGGAGTTTGTGCGTTCCATTCAAAATTCGGGAGAAAATCTGCTGGAAATTATTAATGATATACTTGATTTTTCCAAAATAGAAGCCGGCATGATGCGGATTGAATCGAATTCATTTAGCCTGCGTGAACTCCTTCATTCTGTAAAAACCATGTTTACGGCAAAGATTCAGGCAAAGGATCTCAGCTTCACGGTGAATATTGAAAATTCAATACCTGAATTGTTAACAGGGGATGCAGTACGCTTAACGCAGATATTAGTGAACCTGGTAAATAACGCCATAAAATTTACCAACAGCGGGGGAATTGAGATAAATGTGACAGCGGATAATAAAAGGGAAGATACTATTGTTATTTCCTTTTCTGTGAAGGATACCGGAATAGGTATCGCCTCCCATAAAATGGATGCGATATTTGAGCGCTTTCAGCAGGCGGATGATGACACCACACGTAAATATGGCGGCACGGGTCTTGGCTTGTCTATTGTTAAACAATTGGTTGAATTGCAAAATGGAACTATTCATGTAGTGAGTGTACCAGACAAAGGCACTGAATTCGTTTTTTCAATTCCTTATGCAATATCAAAAGAATTTACAAATCATGATGACCTGAAATCCTCTTCTTCTGGTGAAATAAACGCAGCCAATAACCGGTTAAAGATTCTGGTTGCAGAAGATAATGTCATGAATCAGAATCTGATGAGGCATCTGCTATCTTACTGGAATTTTGACTTCGACATCGTAAACAATGGGAAGGAGGCTATTGAAGCATTACAGCTACAAGATTACAGATTGCTGCTGATGGATATTCAGATGCCCCTGATGGATGGCTATACAACCACGATGAAAATACGAAATGAATTGAAAATGAATATTCCGATCATTGCCATGACGGCGCATGCGATGGAAGGAGAAAGAGAAAAATGTTTAAGTTATGGCATGAATGAATATATCTCAAAACCTATCAGGGAGAAAGAATTATTTAAAATCATGAATAATTTCCTGAAAGCAAATGGCGGCAAAGCAGTAATAAAAAATGAAAGCACCCATATTCCCCTTAACGACGGATTGCTGCTGGATCTCAATTATCTCAACGAAATTTCCGGAGGAAACACCAGATTCGAAATAAGAATGATAGAGCAATTCCTGCAGCAGGTCCCGGCTGAACTGGAAGCCATGAAGGAAGCCTTTGATGGATCGCACTTTGAGGACCTCTCCCATATTGCGCACAATTTAAAAACCTCCGTATCATTTATGGGCCTCTCA
Source organism: Bacteroidota bacterium (assembly GCA_013286315.1). Classification (GTDB taxonomy): domain Bacteria; phylum Bacteroidota; class Bacteroidia; order Chitinophagales; family Chitinophagaceae; genus Puia. Next base: position 45,414 of record JABDFX010000012.1, read on the forward strand.
AAGAAGCTGGATCATCACCTGGATTTTATAGAAAGCAATGCGGGTATTCCAGACCTGCATGAGAGTGTAAAGGAAAACATGACAATTGTGAGAAATATTTGCCATAGGGTTTTTCGGGAAGCTAAAGATTACCTGGTGCGCAATGCGCCTGATTCAAATATCAGATCAGAGAATAGTGACTAACGGAATCTTCTATCCAATATCATTTACCTGTGGCGGCTGTCCTGCTGACAGTTATGAAAGTTTGCTTTGCTCAACCCCGTATCGTATGGCCGCTTCCAGAATATCAATATTTATATCTTTTAGCGTTTTGAACTTGACGCAATAACCACTCACGCTTGCCTTGCCTAATTCTTTTCCGTACGTTTGAGTTAAGTATGTCTTATCCTTAATGCCAAGGATATAGACAGAGATTCCGGTTTTGTTTGCACTCAACCCAATTTGATAAAAGTCTTTGGTTGTTCCATCAGCATATTTTATTGTTTGAAGCCCATATCCTATATTGGGATTGGAAACAGTTTTATTTTCGCTGTTTTTACCATCGAGGAACCATAATTTATATCCCGGTAATACCTGAAGTATGAACCTGTGTAACTCTTGCATCTCATAACGTTTTGGTCCGGGTTGGATGGCAATATACTTTTCGATTTGTTCCTGTGCGTTCATATAAATGATTTTGAATTTTCGTCTTTTATCATTACCTGAGTATCGTTGTGCAATAACCGCTGTCTAAGTCACTTCACATTGTCCGAATTGCCAGGGTAATGCACGCCAGTACCGAAAAAAGTTTCAATGGATTTTATTTTACCATTACTGAAAGTGTAAAATTCAACATTATGAACCATCTTGTTGTCGGTGGTGGTGATATCGTACATCGCGAATGCGGTGTTACCGTCTACCATTATCTTACTAAATTCAATATGTTTGAAGAAACGGACCCCGCCCCAGCATTTCTCTTTATATTTTGCAAGGGTTAAATGGTCATCCCCATTGGGGCTTGTGAAAGTAAAGCCCTCTGCAAGCTGGTCCGCAAGCAAATTCCAATCTCTCTTTTCATACCCGGAGAAATAGATTTTAATACGGTCCTCTGCGCTCTGTGATTTGGCATAAACAAAGATGCTGCAAAAGATAAAGAAAAGTAAGATTTGTTTCATGATCGTTTATCGTTTATTGTTTATTGTTTATTTGAAGAAAATCTGATTTCTATTCCCCGTACACGCAGATCTTACATACCTGGCCAATACAATACATTGAATTTATGGCCATCAGGATCAGCAAAGACACACATATACCCCTTTTGAAATGCACCTGGTTCCATGAAAATGGTAGCGCCTGACTTTTTTACTATTTCTCCCCATTGGTCCACTTCGTCTTTATTTTTTGCGGAAAGCGAAAACAGGATCTCGTTGCCTTTTTTCGTATCGGATATTTCGCCCAATAAGCCCGATTTAAATTTGTCTTCCAAAAAGAAGTGCATGACAAATTCGTCTTCGCCAACCAGGAAACTGGCCAGTTCAGGATCATTGTTTTGCGTGTTGGGTTTGAACCCCAAATCTGTATAGAATTTAGTTGTCCGGGCTATATCTCTTACCGCCAGATTCGCCCATATCATTTTTGTCTTCATATTATTTCAATTTTGCATTTCTTTTTGTGGATTCATCCGACCCTTCTACCGGCATTTATTCTCTTTCCTGCTTTTTACTCATGCCTTAATCATACAAAGCATTTCATCATCGGACTTATACCATTCTACACAGGGATGATTTTTTTGGGGTCTGTTGTCTGGCATTAACCCGTGAAATATATCTTTTATAGAATCAAGTTTGCTTAACCAGTTGTATATGGATTCCGAGCGGTATTCGCCTTTCGTTATAATAAGTTTTTCATAATGATATTTATTTGCTTCCCCCTTAAAGGCCTCCGGCACCATGGCATAATATTGAACACTGTCGTTTTCATCCATCCAACTGATTCCATAATAAGAACGGTTTTTGCCAAATGTCATCACCAGATTATCGAAAGCTTCATTTATTCCATTTGGAAATGTTTTTACCTGCACTCCAAATACGCACATATCTTCCTTTTGATAGTATATTTCCATTATTATCTTTTTGCATTATGATGAATGATGATGCTCTGAAGTACCAGGTTTCATATCAATCTTAAAGTATGGTTTGTAAGCTGCTAAGCGCTCCAGAAGATTTTTATTCTCTTCTATAATTCTTGCTTTTTCGGTTTCGCCTGCAGGAAGAATGATCAGGTTAAAAATGGAATGTTCTTTGTCTAAAATATCTCCGCTATTTACTGCAAAAGGGCTATGCCCGAATGGTAAGGCAAGCCGGCAATCTCCTGCCGGGAAATGCGGAAATTTTAGTTGTTTCATTATACTAAGACAACGGAAAGGCCGCAATCCGGACATTTCCTGTACGGAAATTAATATTCCGTTTGTCATTACTCCAAACAACCTCCATGTCGCCTTGCGAAAGTCAAACCTCATCAAATTTTATTACGTGGCTCCGGTGGCGCTTTAACTATAAAACCGACGGTCTTCGCGGCTCTGTGAAATTTGCTAATTTTAAATTTTAAACAATATGGAAAAGTTTCTGCTGCTGGTAAGGGAAGACATCAATATGCTTAAGAAAATCGGCAATGAAGGACGTTATCAAAATATGCGGGAAATCATGAAATGGGTGGAATCGCTGGCAGAATCGGGGAACTATATCAGTGGCGAGCCATTGGTACTGGCAGGCAAATATGTGAGCCAGCTCGATATACTTTCCGACGGGCCATTTATTGAAACCAAAGAAGGCATTAGCGGATATATTTTCCTGCAAGCCGAAAACATTGAGCAGGCAGCTTCCATTGCACAGTCCTGCCCGTTGGTGATGCAGAATAGAATGATCCTGGAAGTGAGAGCTATTATGATAATAGACGAGACATTACTGGATGGATGAGGTGCGACCCAAATCCCCTCCTGCCCATTTCCCGGATTCCATTGACCCCGAAGCGGCAGGAGATATTGCCTGCTATTATTTTCAATTCTCTCTTTTTCGCAAAACCTGACTCGCGAATCCCCGGGAAAATAGCTGATCGCGTTCCCGGTTGCCTGGTGGGCAATGAAACAGCAGATGCACTTGCAGAAAATACATTCAGCTTACTATCTGGCTTAAAACAAGGCTACATCCCAAAAAGCATGTCAATATATTATTTCTCCCGTTAATTAATCACGGTAAGCAATATATTTATATATTTTGGAAGAGAAACATCATATTAAAAAAAATTAGCAACTATAGATGGGTAATGCAGAAAACGAGCGTCTCTCCAAGTCATCCAATAACAGAAACTGGAAGAAATGGGGGCCCTATGTTTCGGAACGGCAATGGGGTACGATCAGGGAAGATTACAGCCGGGAAGGCAATGCCTGGGACTTCGTCAATCACGACCTCGCCAGAAGTTATGCATATCGCTGGGGCGAAGAAGGAATAGCGGGTTTTTGCGACAATGACCAGATACTATGTGTTGCACCTGCATTCTGGAACGGGAATGATTCCATATTAAAAGAACGGCTCTTTGGATTAACAAACGGTGAAGGAAATCATGGAGAGGATGTGAAAGAACTTTATTTTCATCTGGATTCCTCCCCCACGCATTCCTATTGCAAATTTCTTTACAAGTATCCGCAACAGGCGTTCCCCTACCTGGAACTGTTACAGAAAAATAAAAGGAGCCGGCTGAGTCCGGAGTTTGAATTGCTGGATACAGATGCTTTCAAAGACAACCGCTATTTCGATTGTTATATCGAATATGCCAAAGCGGATATCAATGATGTGCTGATGAAAATTACGGTGCATAACAGGGGTCCTGAACCGGCCTCCATCCATGTGCTCCCCCATCTCTGGTTCCGTAATTTCTGGAAACATAATGCACGGTTCAGCCGACCCGAGATTGTTTCGATTTCGACCAACTGTCTGCAGACAAGTTCTTCACGCAATGGCAGTTTTTTTTTCTACCATGAGGGTGGTGAACAATTATTTTGTGAAAACGAAACGAATAACCGGCGGATGTATAACCGCCCCAATGATTCTGCGTTTGTAAAAGACGGTATCAATAACTATATCGTTGAAAATGAAAATTCGGTGAACCCAAAAAAGAAAGGTACCAAAGCTGCAATATGGCTGAAGGAAAGGATCAGACCGGGGGCATCCAAAATATTCAGGGTAAGGTTAAGCAAGGCGGAAGTCGATGATCCCTTCACAGCGTTTGAAGATATTTTTATCAAACGTCTGAATGATACCGACGAATACTATGATCAGCTGGCCCCAAAAAATTTATCGCCGGAACATAAGGCGTTGCTCCGCAGTTCTTCCAGTGGCCTGCTGTGGACAAAACAATTCTATTATCTCGACGTATTTAAATGGCTGTTTGGGGAACCTGGCGAAACTCCACCACACCGTGCTTTCAAAAGAAATTATGACTGGCAGCACCTCACCTGCCGGAACATTATTTCCATGCCCGACAAATGGGAATATCCCTGGTTTGCAGCCTGGGATCTTGCTTTTCACGCGGCTACATTTGTTCATATCGATCCTGATTTTGCCAAGCAGCAATTA
>JABDFX010000013.1 GCA_013286315.1 Bacteroidota bacterium
ACACCAGACGAATTCTATGAACAATTGCGCAAGATCATCAAACAGGAGATGCAACAGGATCAGCTCCTGACGAAGGAGGGTGCAATCAAGATGGCGGGCGTGAGCAACGCGACCTTCATGAAGGCGATCCATAACGGGATCATCAAGCCGCAGTTGGTGAAGGGCAGGACCAGGGCTATGTATCTGGAATCCGAAGTGCTCAAGATCGAGAAGAAGAAAAGAACGGATTAAGCGGGATCACCGGCGTCCGAAGCGTTTTGCAGTTCGATGAGCCAGTCAAGATCTTTTTTAAGTTCGATAGTGAGTTTGGGGTCGTAACCGGGCTTGCCGGCCAGATCGAGTTGCCGCTGATAGGAGGCCTCAATGGCGCGCTTGCGGGCTTCGATGACGGAGGGATCGATGGGGAGGGACATGGATGCAATATGCGCTTTTTTACCGTGCGGGCAAGGGTGTTTTTCCCCTTTTTCTGATTCAATCGGCAATTAGTTTTAGGAAAAACAAGCTCATGCAAAATCGTCATTACCCCCTTTTGCTGGTGATCGTGAATCGGACGTCGACCGGCACCCGGCTCATCCGTTCCGAGGAAGAATATTTTGAATTTATCCGTAATCTGAATGCCGATGTGATCGCGTTTTACGAGGCGGGTGCCTTTGAAAGCGTGTTCAGGCAAAAATAAAAACAAGTCACACAACTAAATGGAAGCAACCACATTATCCCGCGAAGGACACGGGGCGGAATCTATTATTTTAACCCGTGAAGAACTGTATGAAATGGTCTGGCGGGAATCCATTCTTTCCATTTCAAAAAAGTACGATATCTCCGACGTGGGTATTCGAAAGACCTGCAAGCGACTGGATATTCCGACGCCGCCAAACGGGCACTGGCAACGACTTCGTTATGGAAAAAAATCGCCTAAGGCGAAACTTCCCAAATTCAGCGGCAAAGAAGAAAAAATCATTTGGCAGGCCCGCACCGCAGAATCAGAGATCGCCAAAACAGTTAAGATGGTAACCGATAATACGGTATTAAAAATTCACATTCCGGAAAAACTGATCAACCCGGACAAACTGATTATCGAAGCTCGTGAAAGATTAAATCACATGGACGAATGGACCCGTCCAGGTGAGCTGCGGTACAGCAACCGTGATACTCTGGATATTCGCGTGACAGATAAATTTATTTCGCGGGCACTGCGGTTTATGGACACTCTGATCAAAACACTACGGTTGCGTGGTCACGAGGTAAGGATCGACGACGCGAGCTGGCGGCCATCCACCTATGTCGAATTCGAAGGACAAAAGGTCAAGATCTTTTTGCGGGAGCGAACGAAGCGTGTTTATAAAAACGACAATGGCTGGAACAGGTCTGACATGGTTCCCAGTGGCGTACTTTTCTTCAGGGTAGAAGGCGAAAATGGCCGAGAATTCGTCGAGGGTAACCGGACACTGGAAGAGATGTTCCCGGACATCATTGAGAAAATCGAACTGGAAGGCCAGAAACTCATCATACGCGAAGCGGTATGGGCGAAAGAACGAGCGATCCGTGATGCCGAAGAGAAAATCCGAAAAGAACATGAAGAACGCCAACAAAAAGAAGTAGATGACATGATCGAATTGCTTGCAAAATTCAACCGATGGCAACAGACCCTCCAACTGCGTGAATACCTGGATGAGCTTGAGAATAAAATGATCCAGGATAATAAAAACACCGAAGATTTCATGTCATGGTTGAAAAGAGCAAGGGAAAAAGCCGACTGGCTCGACCCGATGATAGAACGCAAAGACGAGTGGCTGGACGTCTTCGACCGCGAGAAAGTGATCGCCCGCGCAAATGAAGGTTAACAGCAATTACGCTTAGGTGAGAGCAAAGTGTTTACCATTAACGCAAATAACTTCTACGGGTTTGTTAACTTGTTGGCAAGAATATAGAGGAAGTCAGTCCTGATCCCTTAACCCGAGCAATTTCTCTAGCCGCCGAATCCGGTTATAAATAATAGGATGACTTCCCTTCATCAAATTTTGATATCTATTGACGGGCATATCGCCATCGAGTGTGGATTTAATTAAAGCGTCTAGTAAGTTCTGTCCATATCCAATCGAAAAAGCAAATGCGTCCTGCCGGTATTCACGAAACCGCGAAACAACGAACCAACAAAAATCATTTAGTCGCCTAAATAACGGAAATACAAGAATAAAACAAAACACAATAATCAATGGCAACGTATGAGTCGTCTTGCTTGCCGGATAAACATAAACAAAATATAGGAAACCGATGACCGCGAATAAAAGAATAAATCGTTTTCTGATTTTCGACTGGACAATTGTAAAAGGCCGCCAGATGAGCCCTGTTAATTTCATGGCCGTAATATAAGCTGCTCCGATCCGGCAATCCCAGCTTTCCAAATGGCCGAGCTCATGGGCCATAATACCTTTTATTTCATCGTGCGTCATTATTTTCAGCATCCCCTTTGATATCGCGATAGTACGACTGCCTGCGGCAAATGCTTCAAGACCGGATTCCTCGCTGATCCATAACCTGACAGGATTAGTAAATAAAGTTCTTTGTTGAACTTCTAAAAATAGAGAATCTATTAACTTCTCTTCTTCTAAAGTAGGCATCCGGAGCTTGCTATGGCGAAACAAATAATGTGCTGAGACATAGGGTCCGACGCCGACACAATACAGAACCCATCCAACTATGATCACAACGCATTGTGTCGGACTGATCGGAACACCTATGGTCTTCAACACAAATAAAATAAATCCGGTGCTGAGGATGGCATAGACCAAAAACAACATTATCTGAAAGTGTTTACTGTTCATTTGATAACATCTTTCAATTTTTTAGTTCTGGATTTTCCATCGGCCAACACATTCTCGATTTCATCATTTGTTTTGGATTCAAATTGCACCAAAGCCGGAGACTCGAGTTCATGAATGGTGATGGTGCGCTCACGCGGATTGGCCTGGATGTAAACCTTGCGGTGCGCGCCTTCCTGCCGGATAAAGGCGGTCTGCAGATTACCTTTTTCCAAAGACCGGATCAGCATCGAGCGATCCCAGTTGGCTGTCGGTGTGTCGATCATCAGGGAATCAATGAGTGCTGACAGATCGAATCCATAACTCTCGGGATAGAGGCGGGGCTTAAACCCATTGTCCTCGCGGATAGTGAGATCCAGGTCGATCCATTCGTTGTAGGTCTGGCCGTTCTTAGCCGTACGCTGTTTGAAAACGGCCCGGCCATTCAGCAGGTTGAAGGCCTCTTTAACCGTCATGCCCCGGCCTTTGAAAACATAAAAGCTGTGCTTCCTTCCACTGACAGACAAAACGTATTTAGAAAAAAAGAAATAGCCTTCCGGGGTCAGGCGGTGGAAATAAAGGACGGCTTCGACAGGCTCCTGTTGGATCGAAGCTCGGTATTCGAGTTCGAATGCGTCTGCCTCTGTACCGAGCATCTCCTTTAGCTCAGCGTTGAGGCTGGAGTCAAATCCCAGATACTTCAAATCTTTTACTAAAAATTCGTAATTGTTTTCCGTGTATTCCATGGCGTAGTAGTTTTTGTTACCACGAAATTGGAATACGAAATCACGATTTCACTTATGAGGTTAAACTTAGAATTTATGAATGTTGGTTTATTTTCCCTTCGTCCGGAAAGATTCAGGCGAACATCCGAAGCGTTTTTTGAAGGCCGCGGTGAGATTGGAGTTATCTGGATAACCGCAGCGCTCGGCGACGGACTGAATGGGGATATCTGTATCCAGCAGTAGCTGTTTGGCAAAATCAAGGCGTGCTGATTGGGCATATTCGAATATCGTTGTACCGTACAAGTGCTTGAACACAAGCTGCAATTTGGTTTCAGAAGTACCGGTTTTCCGCGAAAGATCCCGAATACTGTATTTCTCACTGAAGTCAGCTATCAGTAAGTTCCTCGCCACCGCTGCACTCTGCATCTCATGATCCGAATACTTCACCGGTCTTGTTATGGTGGCGTCGTGGATCCGGTCCAGCACTAATGTCAGCATCATCAACGCTCCGGCTTCGTAAAAATAAGCTGCAAGTTTATCCAGCATGTTAAATGACAGCATATCCAGCACCAACCGTTTCATGGCAGCACTAATGAGTCGTTTGTGTCCGGTGAGAGAAACGGGTTCACCACGGTCAACTTTTTCTAAAAAATGTCCGAGTGCGGGACAGGACCCCGCAAACCGGTCCAAATATTCCCTCGAATAATGAATGTCGAAAGTTCTGCAATCGCATGCTTCCTTAAAACTGTTTTTGTAATTGGCAAATGGCACGTAAGACAACTCGAATTGCTCGTCCTGCACGAACTCGGACGCATTGCCATTCCAACTGGAATGAATATTCGCGACTAGCGGAATACTGAGTTCAAGGAGCGCTATTTCCCCACGCGATAAAAAATCCACCGCCCTGGAGATATTGTACTCACTGTGCCAGATCGAAAATCCATTGCCGGGATAATGATGAAAACCCATATGCCCGAAATCCCCCATCGCGTACATGGAGTCAAAAGCAACTAGCCCGTAAGATTTTCTTAACGTTTCCGGAAAACCATGAAAAACGGTGACACGATCTCCGTCGCCAGTGCGGATCTCGAGTGGGGATATGGCAACCTGGGAACCTTCCATGGAAAAATAGATGGGCACCTAAATTAATCAAAATCCCGCATTTAATGACCGCCACCCCATCGCCTGATTATTTTAAATTTTTTATTTCCGATATCCCTGTATCCATAGTCATAACAAAACGTAAAAACATTCTTTTGCAGCTCCGAGGTAAAAAAGTGAGTATGATAATCAAACAAAAACCCATTGTGCTCCAGCGTTTCTTTCGGAATGATTTGATCATCTTTCTTGCCAATTAACTTTTTTAAAATATTTCTATTTTTCCTGAGTGACAGGCGAATCGACCTGATCTCTTCATTTTCCTTGGTCTTTAGTTCATTCGAATAATTTGTTCTGCAGGAATCGCTGCAATACTTTTTATCGGCGCGACCTTCAAATTTTTTACTGCAATAAATGCACTTTCCCGTAGCCATACCTTTTATGTTATCCGTGTATACACGTATAGACTCGCATATATATTCATATACAAAAGTATATTGAACTTTTTGGTTTTTCCGTGACCCATCTTTGTCCGGATAAATACATCTATAAAATTTAATCATCAAAAAAACGTCAAACGCAATGAGAAACAATGTTGTGCAACTAACCGGTTATGTGGGAGATAGCCCCAAAATATTTATTTCTAAGGATGGAGTTAAACGTGCTATTATCCGTGTAGCTACTCACAGCCAAATAAAATACGGAGTTGATAAACCTGTTTTTGGGACAACCTGGCACGAAGTAGTTGCCTGGGATAAAACTGCTGATCTTGCTGAACGATCATTTGTAAAAGGAAGCCACATTTTGGTTTGGGGATCGCTCGGATACAGAAAATATGTTGACAAATCAGGATTACTGCGTGAAGTCGCCGAGATTAAAGCCAACTCTTTGAATAATCTGGACCGATAAAAATAATATTATGCTGGCAAAAATAAACAGTAGCGCGCTTTTCGGAATAGATGCATTTCGGGTGTCTGTCGAAGTGAGTGTAACCAAAGGTTTAGGGTATATCATTACTGGTCTTCCAGACGATGGAATAAAAGAAAGCCTGTCTCGAATTGCAATTGCTATTCATAATATCGATTTTCAGATGCCCAGAACGAAATTGGTAATCAATCTTGCGCCGGCTGATGTGCGAAAGACAGGAACCGCATTCGACTTGCCAATCACACTAGGAATCCTGCTGGCTACTGAACAAATCAGTGATATTGAAAAACTGTGTGATTTTGTGGTAATAGGTGAAATCGGTTTGGACGGAAGTATTTTTCCAGTCAGAGGAGCGTTTTGCATGGCATACCAGGCTGCGAAAAATGGATATAAAGGTATCATTTTGCCTAAGACCAACGCACAGGAAGCAGCACTTGTGAAAGGCATCAAAGTCTATGGCGTATCCCATATAAAAGAAATCTTAGAATTCATACAGACAACTGCAGTGCTTACGCCGGTAAAACCAATTCCCTTTAATCCAAAAGCAAAATTAAATGGCCCAGATTTTAATGAGGTAAAAGGACAATCCAGGGTAAAACGTGCACTTGAAATTGCGGCAGCGGGAGGGCACAATGCATTACTGATCGGACCGCCAGGAAATGGTAAAACAATGTTGGCCAGCCGGCTTCCTTCCATACTTCCTCCTTTGACTTTAGATGAGGCGCTCGAAACGACAAGAGTTCATAGTGTGTTAAGTCAAAGGGAACATCTGACGGCTTTAATCAGAGAAAGACCCTTTAGAAGCCCCCATCATACCAGTAGCGATATCGCATTGGGAGGAGGTGGCAGTATACCTATGCCAGGTGAGATCTCACTTGCCCATAATGGTGTGCTGTTTCTTGACGAATTACCCGAATTTAAACGGAGTGCGATCGAAGTCCTTCGCCAACCATTGGAGGCAAGAAAAGTATTGATAGCAAGGGTCAAATGCTCTATAGAATACCCGGCCACATTCATGTTGCTCGCGGCAATGAATCCATGTATATGCGGATATTTGGGTCATCCAACCCGTAAATGCACTTGTAATAAAACGGCTATCTATTGGTATCGTCGTAGAATTTCCGGACCCATTTTAGAACGCATTGATCTTCATATTGAGGTTGAGTCACTTTCGATTTCCGAAATAATCGAGCGCGAGGAAGTGCAGGAATCCTCTGCAGTAATCAGAGAACGGGTTATTAAAGCCAGAAAAATACAAACCGCAAGATTCGAAAGTGAAAAAGGTGTGCACTGCAATGCCCAAATGCCCGAGAACAAAATAGAGGAATATTGTCAGCTCGATAAACCAACTAAAGATTATCTGCTACGGAGCATGGATTTGTTGCAACTATCAGTACGTGCATATTCTCGTATTTTGAAAGTCTCCCGCACGATTGCGGACCTCAGAGGGAGTAAAGAAATCCGACTTGACCATGTGGCGGAAGCCATATCATTTCGAACCCTCGACAAACCGTTTCTAATTGTTTCAGGCAAGAGGGTAGCAAAGCCACCCCTGACTAATTCAAATCATTCATTTCTTTGAAAACTTGGCAATGAAAATAATTTGAACAATTCAAAGTCAAATCCAGAGTTCATAATTCCCTACAATCAAATTAACTACATAATGGCAGGTCATAACGAGACGGGAAAAAAAGGAGAGAGACTGGCAGTCTGTTGGCTCTCGGAACGGGGGTATCAGATCATGTTTAAAAACTGGCGATATCGTAGGGGTGAAATAGACATCATTGCCAGAAAGAAGGGTGTACTTCACTTTATTGAAGTCAAAACAAGCCGAACAAGTTCCTTTGGCTATCCGGAAGAAAGAATAAACTTACGAAAATGGAGAAGTTTGATAAATTCTTCGATGGCATTTCTGGAAGGATTTAGTGAGGAAGCCCCCTTTCAATTTGATATTATTTCTATTTTAATTGAAACAAATACCGCAAAATATTATTTCATAGATGATGCGTTTCCCTAATTCTTGGAATTTGAAATAAAACGGCAAAAAGCGAAAGCAAATTACCGGCTTCCATGCACAACCAAAAGCTTACGGCATAACACAGTTCCTCCGCGCTGGCAAGCATTTATTCCGTTTCCTTTTGGTGTCTGATCGACTCACTGCCGGTTTTTTCATGCTTTCTTTTTTCCCGTTTTTTCTTTTAAAATCATTTATTCATTTATTAAATCAAAAGTTATGGAAATTCTAGTAGGTCGACTAACAGCAGATGCGAAAACCGAAACTATTTCGGACGAAAAAAAGGTAGTGCACTTTACAATTGCAATCAACGAAAATTACAAATCGAAGTCAGGGAAAAGGCCTGTCAAATTTGTTGACTGTTCTTTTTGGAAAAACACCGGTATTCAGCCTTTTCTAAAAAAGGGCCATGTCGTTGAGCTATATGGAAGCATCACAGCCAGGGCATGGGTTGATCAGCAAGGTGAGGCTCATGCTGCTCTAAACTGTAGTGTGAACAACATCATATTGCATGGCGGTGTAAAAAAGGAAACGTTGTCGGAGGAAAACCATGTCCCAAATCAAGCAGCCGACGACCTGCCATTTTAATTCATTTACTTTTTATTTTAAACTCGTTATATGCAGACAACAAAAAAAATACTTTATAAAGGAGCAAAAAATCCAAAACAAGCAAACCAGTCAGGAACAAATTCCAAAGAATCTCCTTCTTTGAAAACGGGGGAATTTAAAAATATACCTATCGACGATTTGGATACCAGTCCATTAAATTACCGCATATCTTTTCCGAAAAAGGAATTGGATGAATTAGCTGCCGACATAGCGCAACACGGGATTATCTCTAATTTGGTTGTTCGGCGTTTCGATTCTGGGAGATATGAAGTTGTGGCGGGAGAGAGGCGATATCGTGCGGCCAAGATAGCCGGTTTGAAAGAAGTGCCTGTAAACATCGTATCGCTGAGTGATCAGGAAGTTGTTGAAATTCAATTATCCGAAAACCTGCAAAGGTCGGACACCCATCCGATGGAAGAAGCGTTTGCAATTGAGCGACTTCGAAAAGTGTATTCCACCCTCGACGAGATATCTTTCCGGATGGGTAAGTCTAGGGCATTTGTACATAGTCGCCTGAAATTGCTTTCCCTGATTGAATCCATGCGATCCGTTTTCATGGCCGATAAGTGTACGATGCAACAGGCCATTGATATTGCATCACTTTCAGCAGTGTCCCAAAATGATTTTTATGAGGAATATTGCTCAAACTGGCAGATAGATGCGGATTTTGAAATGCCTGACACGACCCGCGCTTTGAATCAATTTCGTTACGATTTAACAGAGGCACCTTTCGATATTAAGGACAAAAAGCTGGTGCCGGAAATGGGGGCTTGCACTTCCTGTTCGTTCAACAGCGCTACGCTCAAAACCCTTTTCCCCGACCAATCAAATGACGCGGTTTGTTCCAATAAAGAATGTTATAAAAATAAATGCAATATCAGCTTTGGTGCGAAAATCCTGCGGATTTTCAAGGAGGACGAGCCTGATGCCTTGCTGTTTTATGGATCTCCGGACAGGTTTGGAGATCTGATCCACCTAATGCCGGAAGCGGCCACCTTACCACAATATAACTATTACAAAGTAGATACGCTGAACAAACCAGGTGTGCCTGCAAGAGAAGACTATATGGATGAAGATGAAGTATCTGGGGATGATGAGGAATCTTTTAAAGAAGCCTTGGAGGAATATGAAAATGATTTACAAGAGTATGAACAGGAAATGAACTCCGGGAAATACCGGAGAGGCTTGCTCATTGCAGAGGATAAATTTTCAGTCGTACTGTTTAATCCGGAAGAAAGGCCATCTGTGTCAGGCCGAATAGAATTGCCGAAGGCTGCACAAGTGCAATCAGCGATCAAATCCGGAACCGCCACGGTTGAACTATTGCAGGGGGAGATTGATCGGATCCAAGCAAGGGAAGAAAGGTCACTAGAGCTCGACCGGGAAAAAGTGCAATCGCTGGTACAACAAAATTTTTTGGAAAGGTTAAGCGGTTTGACCAGTAAGCCGTCTCCAGCTGATTGTGTGGCTGTCCGGCTTATATTATTTCAATCGCTGGACTATTCGGCGCGAAATACGGTTTTGCAGACGCTATTTATGGAGAACGAGACGTTTGACTACCATGACACTAGGGAGCTATATAAACAGCTGGAAAATCTATCGGAAGGTCAATTTGCATATTTGATCCGGATGGCCGTGGTGTCAAAACCGGATAGCAAAAATCCAAAAAGCGAAACCGGTTACTTCCTCTATCAGATGGCAGCACAGGCTGGTTTGGAATTGGAAGATATCGAAAACGGACAGAAGCAGAAATCAGACAAAAGGCAACTGAATCAGCTTGAGAAAATATCCAGATTAAAAATTCAAATCGATAAGATTAAATCCTGATTCAAGGTTCGGAAAGCTGCCACCCTACGGGCGGCAGCTTGTATTTTTTGGGTATTACAAAAGTGTTTTACTGAATTTCTTTACAAAGTTCGGCTTTGCCGCTTCGGGCGTCCAAACCGGCGGCATAAACTCAGGCCCATCCCACAGAGCTATCCTTTATACGCCTTCCTGTTTGGACTTACTCGCGACAAAGCCGGCTAATGTTCCATAATTCATTTAAAACATTTTAAATCAAAGATTATGGAAGGAAAAAATCAAACTTCAGATTGGACAAAAGTTTCAGAAGTAGAACTTATTTACAAATCAAAAGTGAAGGCTTCAGAAAGGCCAAGAATTAGTGACTCCCGAGGAGCATATGCATTACTCATTTTTCATTGGGACCTGGACAAAATTGAATTGGTAGAGGAATTCAAGGTAATATTCCTTAACCAGGCCAATAGGGTGCTGGGTATATTCAATGTTTCTTCAGGTGGAATTACAGGAACTGTGGCTGATCCCAGGTTAATATTTTCAGCAGCCCTAAAAGCCTGCGCCTGTAATATCATGCTGGCTCACTCACATCCAAGCGGAAATCTCAAACCGAGCCGCGCAGACGAAGAATTAACTAACAAATTCAAAAACGCCGGTCAATTTCTCGATATAAGAGTGTTAGATCACCTGATCGTAACGAAAGATCAATATTTTTCCTTTGCAGATGAAGGGCTGATCTAAGCCCTTTTTATATTTAATAGATAAATTATCCCTGTCTTACTGGCTCAAGGAAACTCAAACTTGAAGATAGCATAGCTAAAATTTAGTCCTCCTACAATCCGTCTATTTCTTACATCTATTTTTGATCCTCTAAAATTGCAGTCTTTGATAAAATTGGCCGGATTTTAAAACCGGGTTACGTTGCCAAAATTGCAACGGGCGAGATGTTCAATTGTTGCACAATTGGATCTCGCCGCCCATTTGTCTCCGGAGTCGACGGGCGGTTTTGGTGAGCTGCGAAATGTGAATTGGATATGTAAACCGATAAATGAATTGTGATGAGTGAGAATCGAGAATGGATTAGTTTTCGTGTCAAGCCTGCTGAATATCTTCTGATTGAGCAGTACAGCAAAACGACTACTTGTAGAAGTTTAAGTGAATATGCCAGAAAGGTCCTATTGTCAAAACCAGTTGTGGTAAAATACCGGAACCAATCGGCTGATCAGTTTTTAGCTGAAATGCTGCTTTTCAAAAATGAATTGAGTGCCATCGGCAACAATTTTAACCAGGCGGTAAAGCGCCTGCATTCCTTAGACGGACTTCCGCAAATGAGATCCTGGCTTATGATTTATGACTCCACTCATAAATCATTTATGAACAAAGTGGGTGCAATCAATGAACATTTAGTCCAGATTTATGAATTATGGTCACAAAAATAACCAGTCCACACAGCATTAAACGTGCCCTGAATTACAATGAGAAAAAGGTTCAGAGTGGCCAGGCTACATGTATTTATGCTGGTAATTTTATAAAAGACCTGGATAAAATGAATTTTTATAACAAACTACAAAGGTTTCAGGCCCTGATTTCTTTGAATGAAAGGGCACAAAAAAGTAATACCCTACATATTTCATTGAATTTCCACCCATCTGAGAAACTAAATCAGAAGACCCTATGTGCCATTTCTAATGAATATATGGCGATGATTGGTTTTGGAGAACAACCTTACCTGGTTTATGAACATCAGGATGCCGGACATCCGCATGTCCATATTGTTACGACAAGCATTAAGGCTTCCGGAGAAAGGATTGACACCTATAATATCGGAAAGCTAAAGTCAGAAATTGCCAGAAAAGAAATTGAAAAGAAATTCGGGCTTGTCAGAGCAATTGAAGGAATTCGCCTGGAGAAGGGAAAAATTGACATCCGAAAAGTTGAGTATGGAAAATCTGAGTCCAAAAGGGCGATTACTAATGTGCTTGAAAACGTACTGAAGCGCTACAATTTTACCTCCCTCGCTTCATTAAATGCAATATTAAAGACGTTTAATGTTGGAGCAGATGCTGGAAAGGAAGGTGGTAGAATTCGCAGAAACAAAGGGCTATTATACCATATCCTCGATGAAAAAGGCAGACGAGTCGGAATTCCCATTAAGGCAAGCTCTATATATAGTAAACCAACTCTTGTTTTTCTCGAGCAACTCTTTAAAAAAAACGAATTGAACAGGTCTTCGACCGGTGATGAATTAAGAATCACAATTGATCGGGAGTTGAAGGCCAGCCCATCAAACCTGGAAGACCTCATTAAGAAATTGAAGCAACAAAACATTGATACTATTTTAAGGCAGAATAACGATGGACTGATATATGGAATCACTTTCGTTGATCATCGAAATAGATGTGTTTTTAACGGAAGCCAGCTCGGAAAAGAATATAGCATAGCTGCCTTACAGAAACGAATCAATTATGTAAAAGTCATTCAGCCAACAAATATGGCTGAATCAGTTAAATCAAATCAGCAGTATAGTCATTTTACAAAAAAACCAAGATCTCAGAAAAATTATACTCATTTACTTTCAAATAAAGGTTCGGCAAGCGTAATAAAGGATCTATTACAACCGGAAATTGATGATTCAAGATTATTATATGCACTGATGGCTAGGCGACGAAAAAGGAAACGAAAATCACATTTATAAGGATCAAACTGAGGTATGATGGCGAACGGTACAGGTGAGAATGAAATAGGGCTTCAGAGAATTACCGGTTTTATGCGAAATGTCAGTGTGATAATATTGCTGTTACACTATTACCACAACTGCTATGGTGCTTTTGTAATTTGGAATTTGAATTGGAATTTAGTCGATCGAGTTCTTATAAATTTCTCAAAAACAGGATTGTTTGCGCATAATCATGCAAAATTTATTTGCATGGGATTACTCATATTGTCTCTGGTTGGTTCGAAGGGTAAAAAAGATGAAAAGTTAAATTGGAAGCCCATCACACTGTATCTGTTCGCCGGAATCGTTTTATATTTATTTTCAAGCTTTATTACGGAAAGCCTGAACTCAATAGAAGTCCAGGCTATAAGTTATATGCTTGTGACTACCATAGGGTATTTGCTTATATTAAATAGTGGTGCCAGGCTATCAAGATTGATAACACTTACGCTCGGCATTGATGTTTTTAATGAGATCAATGAGACTTTCCCACATGAAGAGAGATTCATAGAAAATGAATATTCAATTAATCTTCCAGGTCGTTATAATCTTAAAGGCAAAGTTCGGAAATGCTGGATAAACATAATTAATCCTTTTCGCGGTTTATTAGTAGTTGGATCGCCAGGATCGGGCAAATCATATTTTGTTATTCAGCATGTCATCAGGCAGCATATAACCAAGGGGTTCACAATGTTACTCTATGATTTTAAATATCCGGATTTAACTCAGATTGCGTATAACACCTTGAAGAGAAATGAAAAAGCTTATCGAATAAAACCATCTTTTTATAGAATAATCTTTGACGATCCGGCTATGAGCGATCGGTGTAACCCCCTGGATCCGGAGTTGATGTATGATATAACGGATGCGATAGAATCAGCAAGGTCCATATTGCTTGGATTAAACAGGGATTGGATTACCAAACAGGGAGATTTTTTTGTCGAGTCCCCAATAAATTTTGTCACGGCAATCATTTGGTTCCTGAAAAAGTATGAAAATGGCGTTTTTTGTACGCTTCCGCATGTGATTGAGTTGATGCAAACGGATTACGAGAAATTATTTCCCGTTTTGAAGACTGAGCCGGAGATAGAAGTTTTGATAAACCCCTTCATTTCAGCTTATCAAAACGATGCGATGGAGCAGCTTGAGGGGCAGATTGCAAGCGCAAAAATCGGTATGGCACGCCTTTCTTCCACTCAGCTGTATTGGGTTCTGTCGGGTAACGATTTCAAACTGGACATCAATAATCCTGTAGAACCTAAAATCCTTTGCCTGGCAAATAATCCTCAGAAGCAACAGACTTTTGGGCCAGTTTTATCACTTTATGTTACTAGGCTGGTTAAACTTGTCAATCAGAAAGGCAAACTCAAATCCAGTTTGGTTTTTGACGAATTTCCTACCATTTTTTTTAATGGCATTGACAATCTGATCGCCACCGCGAGGTCAAATAAAGTTGCTACTTGCCTCGGCATGCAAGATTTTAGCCAATTAAAGAAAGATTATGGTGGAGATCAGGCATCAGTCATCATGAATATTGTGGGCAATATTATTAGTGGACAAGTTATGGGTGAGACAGCTAAATTGTTATCAGAACGATTTGGAAAAATTTCTCAGCTTAAAGAAAGCGTTAGTGTAAATCGAAACGATACCTCAATTAGCAAATCTAGCCAAATGGACTTTGCTATTCCGCAGTCTAAAATTTCTTCGCTTTCATCAGGTGAGTTTGTTGGAATGGTAGCTGATGATCCCGATCAGAAAATAAAATTAAAAGTCTTCCATTGCGAAATTTTACAAGAAAGAGCATAGACAGAAAGTAACCCTTAAATCAAAATCAGAATGTTGGAAAAGTCTACGGTGACGAAGGAAAGGATATCCGAAAATTATTATCGGATTAAAAGCGATATTGCCCAAATGATAGAATCGGAAATTCAGAAGCTGCTTGATGAAAGCGCTAAAACTGCTGAAAATCAGAATCTTAAAGCAAAGCACGGGAAATCTAAATCAGACAGAAAGAGAGGCTAAAATCGACTTTCAGAACGGTGACTCGAACAGCCGGTCGATCTCATTTTCCGGCATATCTATCCTGACACTCCTTTTATCCGGAACAGGCGTGATTCTGTCATCTGCCCCGTAATCCCGGTAATCCGTATTTTCCGCAATAATGTCCTCCACGTCATCCATGAAAAACAGATCATCGTCGAAGGAATCATCATCGATATCAAACTTTGAAAATATTTCGCCACGTTGATCCTTTAGTGTATCAATCATGCGCTCATAGTCGCGTTCGGTGTAAATAGTACTTTTTTCATCACGATACCAGGCTTCCGTCTGATCCTTAACATATGCATTGAGAAGGTCACTAATGAATTTCCGATTGTCAGATCTTGACATAAATGCATCGAAGTCTACGCGGTATTCATCAAAAAGATCTCTTATATATCCAAGTTCATCTGCCTCGGACGTGCCTGATATCAGGACTCTTATGACGGCATCCCAGTTTTCCAGCAGGAACTTACCGACCAGGCTTTCATCATTACCACGACGAATGCAATTCATGTAATACTTCCAGTTACCCGAGTTGACTCTGTCCAGTCGGACAGAACGGAGTATGCCGGCCGTATATTGTTCGATTTTTTGCGTCGAGGTTTTATCAAGATACTTAAATCTGTTTAATAGTGATGCGATTTTTAATCCGGTAATTGATGTGCTGAAACTCTTTATACGAACTGCCTTTCCCAGTATATGCAACGCGAGTCTGGTTGATTCCTCTTCTATATTCGTAAGACGCGTTCCAATAACTGCGAAGAAATTCGAAGTCATTTGTTCGAACTGTTCGATATATGTTAAACCCTGAATGAGTTTCCAGCGTTCTTCCGGATTTTCATAGAAATAGCTCGTCAGGAAATCAGATAAGGATGGATTAATAAAGGACACCCTGGCTTCGTCGTTCCTGACAATAACTTCACGCCTAAGAATGCCGTCCAGCAGCTTTTTGTGCGCATTTTTGAACGGGCTGGGACCGGGGCGGAAATGGTAAGATTCCATTTCGAAGTGCAGGAACGAGTCAAATATTTGTTTTGTCTGACCTTCATTTGCATTGTTTTGTTGGGTGAAAACAGCGTGCATCAGTAACTTTTCCTCCACTGTTATCTGTTGTTCATAGGCATGACGCCATACTTCCTCCGGATTGTTCAAATGTTTTGTGACGAATGCAAGATATTGACCTTTTTTTATGTCAGTTGAATTAACGGGATCCGTCACGAATTCAATTAATCGCGGATTATAATTTTGATGATTAATAATTGCCATGTAGGCTTTGTCTTTAAATATCTCCTTTTTCTTTTCATCCGGTAATGCTGAATGATAAATATGATTATATAGTATCTTGGCTTTATCCAGGTCGCTATAGTGTCCCAGCTGAATTTCTCTTCTTGCGATGTCTACGCTGGCCCTTTTCAGTTTTTCAAATCTTTCGATGGCGGTGCGATAGATTATTGTTCTCGTAGTTAGAATCAGGTATTTATTGGGTGAGTTTTTTATCCGGTCCAAAAAACTGACAAATTTTGATTCCGGGGTTTTGGGATTCATAATTTCCAGGTAATTGGCACCCAGAAAATCATCAAAATAAAACACTTGTTTTGTTTTAGGGTTCTTAGCGATAATATCTTCAGCGTCTTTCAAATCGGAGTCGATATAAACCAGCTTGTATTTCTGCGCCAGCAGATGGTATGTCAGAAAATCTGCCAGCATGGTTTTTCCTACGCCGGGCAGGCCTGTGATTAGTATATACTTATATTTCCTGAGAATGTCAAAGGCGTCGTCGAAATTCACGCTGTACACGTATCGTTGAATATTTTTCCTGATTTTGCCTTCGTAAAAGTCTGACCGGCCTGTAACAGCGTTATGGAGAATTTTGGTAAGAACGGGGACGCTGGATAACCATAACTTATACCAGCTGGTTTCAATCTCCGGCAACTTCGACAAATATTTATTCAGATCATCCTGTCCAAATATATCGTTGGGTGTTTTGATGAATGGTTTGAATTTTTTGCAGATTTCGTCCTTATTGGTAGCACTTAGTGGTAGCGCTGTGACCAGCATGTACCTGGTAGGTTGTAATCTTTTTACTTTGGGAAATTCGGATTTAACCAAGTCTCTGACCAGCGCTCTGTATCCTGATTTTATGTATTGTTTGGCCTGAACGACGATTTCATTATTATTCTTTGGACTGCTGAAACGCAGATCGATTCCCTTGTCTTTCCCGCTTTTGAAACTTTGCAGGTCGAGCTTGAAACGGGCGTTGAGGATATCCATTGCAAGCCCTTCAAACTCCTTGTCATTCAGCGCCGAGAAATCATAAGCCATTGCCACTTTATTGTCTTGATCAAAACTATAATAAATATTGCGAAGAATGGAACAGGACATAGAGGGTACATTTTCCCGATCAGAAGCATCTGTATATAAATCCTGGCAGATGCGGAAAATTATTGTTAGTTTGATATTGATTTTGAGCGGGGTAGTAGTCTGTGCGCAGACACCCTATGCGTGGACATTTACGGTCAACCAGATCCCTGTGCATATAGCCAACCAGTGCTACCGGTCCTCCAAAACCACCATGTGAAGGAAAAGATAACTTATTCAAGGAAAAAGCGACGCCAACAGTCTTAAGTCGTTTAAAAAGTGGTTCGAGATCAGCCCGATGAGGTCACTTAACGAAACAGCCTAATTTAGGATGTTTCGTTTTTTTATGCTAATAGACGATACTAACCAATAAGTTACGACGCTCTAGTTGATGGTTCGATTTCTGTCAATAAATCGCTACATCTTTTCCTGTATGCAAGGCTAAAATGAGACGAAAGTAAGTATGGGTCTACGTTTCAAGAGGTTCGATTTCCCGTTAAGGATTCCATCTTGTTATATGCTTCGTGTTTGTTATAGTTCTGGGCAATATGATAAAGAAAATCCAATATAACAGACGCCTCATCGTCATTGACTTCGATATTATTTTTAGCCAAAACCTGCATCGCCCGTTTTAACGATATATTTCTAACTCTATAATTAGTGCTGTTAGACAGAATAATATTTACGCTCAAGCTATGAGAAAAGATTTGTTGCTTATGATGTAGAATTTTGACTAACGCACTACCCATCTGTAGAGAAACATCACCTGTTTGAATATTAACTTCTTCTGGAGGGATCAAACTTACTATTTGTTTTTTGTCAGACGCATCCATAAACTTATACAAATGGAAAACATCTTTAATAGACTTTCTGGCCTGTGCCAATTGTTGATCGATATGTTTTAGTTTGTCCGCAACAGAGCTAAATTCTTTTTTTATTACGCCAGTAATATCTTGATACTCTTTTTTTAATTCCTTGAAATCATCAAACTTCAGTTTATCATCTACAAATAGTTTTCTGGCTTTTGATATTAAATATCCCTGTTCTTCGAGTTGCCTCACCAAAGTTCTTCGCTCATTCAAGAATTTTGTTTTGTACAATAGTGTATTCGTATCCTCTAAAACTAAGCTGAACAATTCAGCTCCTCTTTCTGAAAGTACAAGTTGTTCAAGTTTCTTATTGTAACTTTCATTTACAAGGCCTGCCTTAATTCTGGTTTTACAATTACCTGAGCAATGATAATAAGGATATCGTTTGGCACGTCCCTTTGAATAACTTCCCCGAAGTTTACGAGAACATTTCGGACAAATCAAATAGCCTTTCAGAGGAAATGTTTCCTTTAATTCGTCTGTCTTGCCAAAAACTTTTTTTCGAGTACTAACAATATTTTGAACTTCGTAAAACAAGGCCTCTGAAATGATCGGTTCATGCACTCCTTTTATCAGAACTGTACTATCGGTTTCTGATGAAAGGCTAACAAAACCACAGTAAACAGGACTATGAATAATTCTTAAAAAATTTGATCGGGAGCACTTTAATCCTTTAGTTAAAGCCATTCTTCTAACCTCTTGAATAGTAAAAGTATTCTTCGAAAGTTGTTGAAAAGACCACTTAATAATATCGGCAATAGATGGATTTGGAGCGATATACTTTTTGCCATCTGGCATTGCGAGATTGGAATAACCCAGTGGAGCTTTGTTTGGAAATCTGCCAAGTTGTTTTGCCCTGCGCATTCCATTTGATGTGTTTAATGCCCGTCGTAAGTTCTCTGATTCCGGTATGGATAAATAAACAGCAAGCATTACTGAGCTTTCGGGAACATTAAAATCAATAGGCTGGTCAATAGACATTGCTACTGTATTTAGCTTCCTTAATATGCCAATCATTTCATAGGCATATTCTATATTACGACTGAACCTATCCCACTTTAGAAATAGTATAATATTGGGTTCTTTAGAGCGGGATTTTCTTATTGTAGCAACAAGTTTTTTCCATTCCGGACGATTAAAATCTTTAGCTGAGAAATCTTCCCGAAAAATGGCTTTAACCTCAATATTTTCGAATTCACAATACTTTAGTAGTCTGTCTTCTTGTTCCGGAAGAGAATAACCTTTTCGTTTTTGCTCATCGGTACTAACACGAATGTATAGGTAAGCTGATTTCATATTAACAAAGGATTTCTGGAGCCGTTTTCACAGATGAATATTTGATGTAAACACAAATTCAAACATGTAAAGTTAACCATGGTACAAGCTTTAAGCCTGGCAACAATTCAACAGGCATACATGAGAGGGTATGTTTATTCTGAGAATCATCTTATCCATTATTTATTTTTAGCAGGCTGGCATTAATCGCCACAACAATCGTACTGATGCTCATCATCGCTGCGCCAGCAGCCGGACTGAGCAGAATTCCGGAATGATATAGTACACCGGCGGCTAGCGGCAGCGCAATGATATTATATCCGGTCGCCCAGGCAAGATTCTGCATCATTTTCCGGTAAGTCGCTTTCCCGAACAGAATCAGACTGGCGATATCCTTCGGATTACTGTTAACCAGGATGATTCCTGCGGTTTCAGCTGCGATATCGGAACCTGAACCGACGGCAATACCGATATCTGCCTGGGCGAGGGCAGGAGCGTCATTAACCCCATCACCCGTCATGGCCACAAACTCGCCTTTTGTTTGCAGTTCTTTAATTTTTTCCAGCTTCTGATGTGGTAAGACTTCGGCAAAATAACTGTCCATCTGCAATTCCTTGCTGACCGATTCAGCCACCAATTTGTTGTCACCTGTAAGTAAAACCGATTTGATGTGATTTTTGTGCAACAGTTCTATGGCTTCAGCCGATTCCGGCCTGACAGAATCTGAAAGACTGACATAACCCGCCAGGGCATTATTGATTAAAATGAATACAGTCGTTTCCTGGATATTTGTTCTTACGCCTAAAGGATTTGCGATATTTTCATTTTTTAGATAACCTGGACTCACCACTTTTACTGATTTTCCCTCAACGACAGCTTCTACCCCCTGCCCCGTGATGGCCTTAAAATTTTCAGCGGCAGGAATTGAGACTGAAAGATCTTTTGCTTTTTGCAGAATGCCTGTAGCTATCGGATGTTCGGAATTTTGCTCCAACGATGCAGCTAACCGGATCAAATCATTCGCTGTGTATTCACTATTCAGAACGACAATATTAGATACGGCAAACATGCCCATGGTCAATGTGCCGGTCTTATCAAATACCAATGTGGTGATTTTCCTTGCATTTTCAAATGCCGTTCTGTTTTTAATCAAAAATCCGTTTTTTGCCGAAAGCGCTGTTGATTTGGCTACAACCAATGGAACTGCCAATCCCAATGCATGGGGACAACAGATGACAATGACCGTTACCATTCTTTCAATCGAAAAGGAAAGACCCTTTCCGGAAAGATACCAGACTAAAAAAGTAGCCACTCCTGTTGTAAGAGCAATCAGCGTTAGCCATTTTGCGGCACTATCCGCCAAAAGTTGTGTTTTTGATTTCGATTGCTCGGCATCATGCACCAGTTTTATTACTTGAGATAAATAGGAATCTTTTACGCCATGTAATACTGAAACTTTAATCGCGCCATTACCATTAATAGAACCGGCGATAACTTTGTCACCATTCTTTTTATCCACCGGTTTGGATTCTCCAGTCAGCAAACTTTCATTCAGGTAACTTTCTCCCTCTACAATGACTCCGTCAGCAGCAACTTTTTCTCCCGGTTTGATCAGTACTATGTCATTTTCTTTTAAAGTATCGGTTTTGACATCCATCACCATATCTCCATGAATCAGATGCGCATCATCGGGCATTAATTTGACCAGCAATTCCAGTTCCCTTGAAGCGCCGGCAACCGATTTCATTTCAATCCAGTGTCCCAGCAGCATGATCAGGATCAGGGTTGCCAGTTCCCAGAAAAAATCCATTCCTTCAAGACCTAAAACCGTCGCCACACTAAATACATAAGCAACTGTAATCGCAAACCCGATTAAGGTCATCATTCCGGGATTCCAACTCTTCATTTCATCTTTCCAGCCCTTCAAAAAAGGCCAGCCGCCATAGAAGAAAACAAGTGAAGATAAAAGTAGGAGAAGATAATTTGATCCGGGAAATTGAATATGAATTTTCAGCCAGTGTTGAATGGTTTCAGACAGCAACATAATCGGTATGGTTAGCACCAAAACGACATAAAAACGTCTCCGGTAATCAGCGATCATCATAACATGATGGTCATGACCATCATCTACCATTGGAGCGCCTTTCTTGCCCATTCCTATAGTCATCCCTTCATGACCTGTTTTCATTGCCATTGAACTGGAGTGTTCACTATCTGTGTGTTCCATATGTTGGCGATTTAATATTACATTTTACTCATGTCATGATCAGGGTTCGTTCCTCTCTTGAAGATATATTCACTATTGATCAGATAGGCACCACCAGTAACAACGATATCACCGGTTTTAAGACCTGAAAGGATTTCAACACGGTCCCCGTCTTCCTTGCCCGTCTTAATCGAAATGCTTTTGTACATATTGTGACCGGTTTGTACCCATACTATATTATTATGTTCATTTCTGATGATTGCACTGGCAGGAAGGGTTAATACAGTCGTCTGATGATTGGTAATGACTACATAGGCATTCATACCCGGCCTTAATTGATCATCCTTATTTTGAACGGCAACCCGGACAAGATTAATCCGGGTATCTGGGTTTATTTCTGGATTTATGAGTTCTATCTTTCCGGTGATCTCTTTTCCAAGATCGGGTAGTTGAACAACTGCCGTTCCTTTAGCATCCAGTTCGGATAACTGGGATGTATAAACCTGTGCTTCGGCCCAAAGGGATGAAAGATCCGCCAGCCTGACAATGGTTCCTCCTTCAGCAATGTATTCGCCCTCGTGACTTTCAAATGATGTGATGGTTCCGCTGGCAGGACTATAAAATGTGGTCAACGGGGAAGCTTGTTTTGTTTTTCCTAACGCAGATATCTGATCAGCACTCAAACCCCAAAGCAGTAACTTATTTTTTGCACTTTCCACCAGCTGCTTAAAATCTATAATGGAATGATCCAGCAGGTTTTCTTTTTCAAGGGTTAGGATATATTCTTGTTTAGCATTGTTCAAAGTCTCACTATATAAATCATATAGTCTGTCTCCTTTTTTTATGTAGTCGCCGGTATTCTTGAAATATAGTTTATCCATTCGTCCGGATACCCTGCTGCTAATGGCAATACTTGTCGTTTCATCAATCGTAAGGGTGGCATTCAACACGTGCGTGTTCCCGATTTTTCCCTTTCCCAGTGTGTCTACCTGGATATTTCCTAGCTGTACCTGCTGATCGCTGAGCACAATTATATTCTCTAGTTGATTCTGGTTTTTTTCAACGGCAATCAGCTCCATCCCACAGATGGGACATTTTCCGGGTTTTTCTTCCATGATCTGAGGATGCATGGAGCAGGTATAATAATGATCCCTTCTTGCCACCGCATCTTTTTTTTTCGTCTTGCAGGCGAAGAGGATCAATACCATCGAGAGGGCTAAAATATATTTCATAGTTATAGCTTTACTTTTATGAAACTTTCGCTGTCTACCAGAAACTGCCCATTGGCGGCTACGGAATCGGACTCACTCAATCCGGAAATAATTTGAACCTGATCTTTGTTAGTAATACCGGTTACCACCCGATGTGCCTGAAATCCTCCGGCTGTCTTTAGAAAAACGATCTTGTCTATTCCCAGAGAAAGAACGGCATCTTTGGGGAGCCAGGTAGTAATTTCTTTTCCGGTAAATATTTGGGCGCGAACCTGGGAACCGATGGGAAGCATGCTCATGGGATTTTTTAAATATACCCTGGCAGTTAATGTCTTATTGTCTGGTCTATAAACCGGTTCGATAAAATCAATTTTCCCATTTATGCTCATTGAAGGATTTGTTTCAGGAGTAAACTTTACCGGATCCCCCTGTTTGACGAGGGCTTGAGATTCCGGAAAAATATTTAATAGCACCCATACATTTTCTGTATTGAACAATTGAAAAATACTCTGATCTTGTTGGACATACATACCTTCCTTAACAGGCAGTTCTTCCATAGAGGCATTTGCGTCATTCCTCTTTTCACTGAATGTACTCTCCGGCATAGTGTTACCCGCTTCATGAAGGTGACCGCTGTATTGACTATAAACAGTAACCGTTGATGAAGGCTTACCTGTTAGGATAACTTTATTCAATTGCTCATCACTCATCCCTAATAGTAATAGTTTTTGTTTCGCTGCATGTATTAAGCCTTCATTTCCGGGATCATTTTTTACCAGGAACAACAGATCCTGCTGCGCCGTGGCAAGGTCCGGACTGTAGATGTCCATGATTCGGTCTCCTTTTAGAATATGCTGATAACGATAGCGTACATATAATTTTTCGATTCTTCCGGAAACCCGTGCAGAAATACTGTTGATTCGACGGGTATCATAAGTTACCGTACCCAACGCTTCCACAGGCACCGCTTTTTTTTCATTTTGCAGACTTACCACCGGAACGGAGGAAACAACGAACTGATCGGTAGGTTGAAGCAGGTCATCTAAGGCAATACCCCTGATAACGGCTGCCTTCGTTTCCTTTTTGATCAGTTCCATACCACAAATTGGACATGATCCCGGTCCATCCCGAATCACTTCAGGATGCATCGAACAGGTCCAGACTTCTTTGGATTGGACTGTTTCGGCGGGTTTCTTTTTTCCATCATGACAGGAAAATATCAGGAAGGGAATACCTGCAGCCATCAAAGCGAATAAAAATCTATTTGTTAGAAATCTCATTTTCATCTGTACTTATTTTACTTCCCGGATTCTTTCCAGTTCCACCTGCATCAGTAGTAATTGCTTTACCTGATCCAGGTATTCAAGCTGAGTAATATTTAAACTCTCCCAGGCATCGTAGACGGTAAAAAGTTCCTCCGTGTTTTGTTCATAGGCCAGCAACAGAGACTGGAAGTTTCGTCGTAAGGCAGGTATGATATTGTTCTCGTATACCCTGATTTGTTTTTTTCTGGACGCGATCTCCGTCTGCAAACCGAAAGACAAACCCACAGCATTATTGATCATCATCTGCCGCTGCTGATTCAGCGCTTCGGCCTTCCAGGCCAGGCTCTGGACATTGGCTTTGGAAGACCTGGATGACCATTTAGCCATAGGAAGTTTAACAACGCCCATCAGGGAATACTGTAACGGAAATCCACCGAATCCAAACATATTATCATAACGGACCCCGAATTCCGGTTTGAGTTTAGATCTTTCAACATCCTTTTGCAGACTGGTGAGTTGAATGTCTTTCTCTACTGCCCGGATATCACTTCGGTTATTTACCAGCGAAACGCTGTCCATGCCAACGCTGTCATAATTTTTTATTTCAAAAAAGGTGTCAATGTCATAAACCATTGATTTATCCCTGTTCATCAGCGTATTGAGCAATATTCTTTTCTGGGCTATTTCATTTTCGAATTGCAGGCGCGCATTTTCCAGATTTCCAAGTGATGCTTTTGCCTTATAGTAAGCGCCCACTTTACCCAGGTTATTCTGGTATCGGAGTTCGGCATTTTTGATCATGAAATCGAGCAGTTTTTGATTCTGGTCAAGGATATCCAGTTTCTTTTTAATGATTACCCATTCAAAATAATTTTGCTTGGCAGCCGCATTTAATTCATTTAAGGAAGCATTTTTATTTTCTTTCACTACAGAGGACATAGCAAGCAAATACTTTTCCTCTGTTTGCTGTTTTTTTCCATTTGGAAACATCTGTTCAACAGAAACAATATATTGCCCCATGCCGGTAGCACCATTGCTTTGTCTTTTCCACAGGTTGGGATCATAAGGTGTCATCCAGAACCCGGAACTCAACTGCGGCGCTTCCCAATTTCTTGCTCCTGCTGCTGCCGCGTCCTGGGAGTGTATCTGCGCATCGTACATTTTTAGCTGCGGATTGTTATAAGCGATACTGGAAAAGATGCTATCAAGCGTTAATTTCTGTTGCGCATAGCCTGTCCGGTGAATAAAAAGTAGAAGTATTAGTATTGCTTTTTTCATCCTATTAATTTTTTGCGTCCAGGACATCGATCTTCCCGAAAGTTCTGAGTTCATATTCTTTGGTCATTAAAAATATCAATGGCGTGACAAGTAAAATATGGGTAGCAGACGTAAGCACACCGCCAACCATGGGCAGCACAATCGGCTTCATAACATCGCTTCCAACACCGCTGCTCCATAAAATGGGGATAAGAGCAAAAAGGGAAACCGATACCGTCATGAGCTTGGGCCGGAGTCTTTTAGCGGCCCCCGCGATGACGGACTCTATCAAATCCTTCGAGGTAATGGTTTCCCTTGAGTTTCCTTTCCTGGCTACGAGCTGCTGCATGGCATCATTGAGATAGATCACCATGACAATTCCGGTTTCAACGGCCAGTCCAAACAGGGCAATAAAACCAACGGCAACGGCGACAGAAAGATTTACACCCCAGAAATAGACCATGAAAGCACCTCCAATAAGTGCAAAGGGAATCGAAATCAGGCTGAAGAATGCTTCCCTCGCCGAATGGAAAGCCATATACATACAGATAAAAATAATTATGAGAACCACTGGTAAAATCAGTTTCAGTGTATTTTCGCTCCGGATCAGATTTTCATACTGGCCACTCCATTCCAGGAAATATCCCTTTGGTAATTTGGTTAACATATTATCCAGCTTTTTCTGAGCCTCCTGGACAGTGCCTCCCAGGTCCCGGTCACGGACATTAAACAATACGGTTCCCCGCAATAAAGCGTTTTCAGAATTGATCATTGGTGGTCCTTCTGAAATGCTGATATCTGCGACTGCTTCGAGTGGCACCGGACCAAACTTCATCGTCGGAACCTGCAGGCGTTTTATTGCCTGCAGATTATTTCTGTAGTCCTGCCCGAAGCGGGCATTGACGGAGAAACGCTGACGACCTTCGACCGTCGTCGTTAGTTTCGTTCCACCCAGAGCAGTTTCAATAATGGTATTCACGTCATCGATACTTAGACCGTACCTTCCGATTTCATCTCTTTTGATTTTGATGTCCAGATACTTGCCACCGGTGATGGGTTCGACATAAAGGTCTTTTACACCAGCGACGCCGGAAAGTGCGCTTTTGATTTGCTGTGCAAATGAATTGATTGAATCCAGATTCTGGCCATAGACTTTTACACCTACATCTGTCCGGATACCTGTAGAAAGCATATTAATCCGGTTTATGATTGGTTGTGTCCAACCGTTGGTCGTTCCTGGAATCTGAAGTTTTGAATTCAACTCATTTATGATATCATTTTTGGACAATCCGGGTCTCCATTCTGATTTCGGTTTTAACAGGATGATGGTTTCGATCATGCTGATGGGAGAGTTGTCAGTCGCTGTATTCGCACGGCCGGCTTTACCGAGTACATTGTCCACCTCCGGAACAGATTTAATAATCTTATCCTGCACCTGCAATAAGCGTTTTACTTCCGAATTAGATACATCCGGCAGGGTGACTGGCATAAATAAAATAGATCCTTCATCAAGGGCTGGCATGAATTCAGTTCCCAAGCTGAATAATAATGGTATGCTAATAAGCAGGGCGATGATATTGACGCCGATGGTGGTTTTCCTCCACTTGATACAGGCCCGGATTACCGGTTCATAAATTCTTTCCAGAAACCTGTTTACAGGATTAGCAGATTCCGGGCGGAACCTTCCTTTCATAAAAAATGAAATCAGGACCGGCGCCAGTGTAATCACAAGAAAAGCATCCACGATCAGGATAAAGGTTTTTGTATAAGCCAGTGGATGAAACAGTTTTCCTTCCTGTCCGGTCAGTAAGAAAACCGGCAGGAATGAAGCAACTATGATAATTGTTGAAAAGAAAACGCCACGGGATACCTGTTTACAGGATCGCTCAATAATGGCCAGTCTTTCTGCCTCCGGGATCTTCTGATAGTTTTTATTTTTTTTAAACAAGCTCATGGTAAGGAAATTTAAGCCGGTGGGTTATTTTGTCTTTCTGATAAATTCCGGTAAGCGTTTTCGGACATAATAATTCCATTATCGACTATTACGCCGATAGCCAGGGCAATACCGGTCAGGGACATGATATTTGAAGACAGTCCGAAAGCATTCAGCAGAATAAAACTTAGGGCAATGGTAATGGGTATTTGAATAATGATACTAAGGGCGCTGCGCCAGTGCAAAAGAAAAAGCAATACGATCAGGGAAAC
Source organism: Bacteroidota bacterium (assembly GCA_013286315.1). GTDB lineage: Bacteria > Bacteroidota > Bacteroidia > Chitinophagales > Chitinophagaceae > Puia. The sequence goes on from JABDFX010000013.1 coordinate 27,374, forward strand.
GACGATCATTTCTTCGATCAGTTTGCTTTTAACATTACTTATAGATGCTTTAATGAGCTCTGTTCTATCATATGCCACTTTGAATTTTACGCCATCGGGTAATCCTTTTTGGACATCTGCCATTTTCTTTTTTACCATTTCTATCACCTTGCTGGCATTCTCTCCGTAACGCATGACAACAATCCCACCTACTACTTCTCCTTCTCCGTTTTCATCGAATATGCCCAGCCTGAGATCGCCACCCATTTGTACGGAGCCAATGTCTTTTACCCGTACTGGAATTCCATTGTTGTTACCCACCGATATGGATTCGAGGTTCTCTTTATTTTTTACATATCCCAATCCACGAATGATATAGGCCATATCCCCCATTTCAAATTTTCTTCCCCCGACATCATTGTTATTCGCTTTAACCTTATTCATGACGTCCATCATGGAGATATTGTAATACTGCAGTTTGATGGGATCAATCACGAGTTGGTATTGCTTTTCAAAACCCCCAAAAGATGCGACTTCGGCTACTCCGGGTACCGTTTGCAAGGCCAGCTTTACATACCAGTCTTGTAAAGCCCTTTGTTCACCCAGATCCATTTGTCTGGCATCGAGTGTATACCAGAAGACATGACCCACCCCTGTACCATCCGGTCCAAGGGTAGGGGTTATGCCTGCCGGCAGAAGACGCTCTGCGTAACTTAATCTTTCGAGTACCCTGGTTCTCGCCCAGTATACATCTGCATCATCATCAAAAATGATATATACGAAACTTATTCCGAACATAGAAGTACCGCGGATGTTTTTCACTTTGGGAATCCCCTGTAAGTTGCTTACCAGCGGATAGGTAACCTGGTCTTCAATCGTCTGGGGGCTTCGGCCCGTCCATTCAGTGAATACGATCACCTGGTTCTCCGATAAGTCAGGAATTGCATCGATCGGATTTTGCTGAACAGCAAAAAATCCCCAAACGAAGAGCGCTCCGGTTATCAGTAACACGATGTATCGGTGACGAAGCGATAATCCAATTAATTTCTGAACCATAAGAAAAGATTAATGAGTCTTACATTTTAGTTGACGGAGCCGGTTTCTTTTCGACCAGCTTCATCCCGCATTTCGGACAGTTGCCAGGTTTATCGCTAATCACTTCAGGATGCATGGTACAGGTATAAACTTTATCGACTTTCTTTTTTACCAATGTCATACCGCATTTAGGACACTTGCCAGGCTTGTCAGTCATGACTTCAGGATGCATGGGACAGGTATATATATATTTCCCGGTTGTGTCTGATTTGCTTTTGGACATTTTTGGTTTTGAAGATTGTGCAAAGGAGAATGTGGCACCGCTTAACACGAATACAAGAATGATCAATTTTTTCATTTTTTGTTTTTTATGATGAATATTTAATTACGATTTTCTCTGGTAATGGCAGCACTCCGGAAGTTTGATATAAACATCTGCTGCAGCATTCATAGAATCAATATCATGACCCTGGCCGCTGACCAGTCTTTCGATGGTTACAGTGTTTACTTTTGATTTGTCATAAGTAACCATTAGTATTTTAGAAGAAACATCCCAGTTGGAAAACCAGATACCGGGAAGAGTTTTGATTGAACTTTCAATCCGGTGTTTACACATTTCGCAGGTGCCGTTTACTCTAAAAGATTTGGTAATGGCAAAAGGACCGTCCAGCTTCGGATTGAATTGCTGGGCTCTGGCAAAAGAAGTTAAGCTCACTGCAATAGCAATGAAAAGAAACGTTTTTAGCGTTTGCATAAAAATTAATTTAATAGTAGAAAATAATAGTTGAATGTCTCAGGTGCGGGCAGATATGCCAGGCACTGACTTAACAGTATGTTAAGCATAACGAAGAAGAAAAATCAGAGGCGAAGATTGCGGTAAAGGACAAATAAAGGGAGATTGCCTTGTACGGGCGGAGCGTTGGTATTAGGATAGGCAATAGTAGCTGAAAAGGCTTTTATGTCTGATAAGGCCAATTCGTGTAGGGTTATTGCCTGAGAAAAATTATTGTACTTGGAAAATTCTGATGGGAAAAGCTTTTGATCTTTATCAGTTTTAATCTGTTTATGCTCATCCTTGCAGCAATCCATTTTGGATGCCATACACTGGGAATATGATGTTTTTTTGACCATCCCACATTGCGCGCAATTTTTACTCTCATGATCGATCAGTCCCCAGGATGCCAACTTCCCCATGCAATAATGCAGGTGAATGGTCGCTCCCATAGAAGTGGAGAGGTAAACAAAGGCCAGTATAGTTGCTAAAACTTTTTTCATCGAATCCTGCGTAAAAGTATCATTTTTTATCCTACATCAAAACTAAGCATTGTTAATTTCTGAATTGTCAGGTGTCAGACAAAGACATTATTTTAACTATTTGCAGCGTCTTTCTTTGTAAGCATAAAGGTACGGCCTGTTTTAAAACGGAAGTTATAGGATTATGGTATAGGTTTATATAATTAGCACCACAGTCTGAAACATTTTAAGCCCTTTCTACCTTAAAACCAGCTCTTTCGATAACCGATTGAACATCCCTAGTTATCATATCCTCACCCGTCACCATGAGCGTTTTCCCCGGATTCTGCAGATCTACCTTCCAATTATCTTTGCCAAGCAATTCATTCAGTCCCGGTGTCACTTTTTCAATACAGCCGGAGCACTTCATATTTGTTTTGAAAATTACAGTTTCCATATATCCCCTTTTACTCAGTAAAAATAAACCATTCCTCAGGTGGCTTTGTTATAGGATTTGTACTTATTGTCACATAATTTTAAGGGAAGAAACATCTTTTATTCTCCTAAAGATGATAGCTTTAATCTGAGACTATTACTGACCACACTTACAGAACTGAGAGCCATGGCAGCCCCGGCTAGCATCGGACTGAGCAAAAAACCATTGAAGGGATACAGTATTCCGGCTGCTATGGGAATTCCAATAATATTATAAATAAAGGCCCAGAAAAGATTCTGACGAATCGTTTGCATTGTTTTTTTTGATAGTGTGGACGCACGGGAGATATTATTCAGGTCAGAGCCTATAATGGTCATCTGGGCCACATCCATAGCAATATCTGAGCCCTTACCCATAGCGATGCTTATATCTGCCTGAGCCAATGCCTGACTGTCATTAATGCCATCGCCTACCATGGCGACTACGTTTCCCGCCCTTTTGAGATCGATGATAAACGATTCTTTTTCCGCAGGTAATACTCCGGCCTTATAGTGACTTATTCCTACCTCACCCGCGACAATTTGTGCGGAACTTTCGTGGTCTCCCGTCAGCATATAAACCTCGATGCCTTGTCTTTGTAAAAACTGAATAGCCGATTTGGATCCTTTCTTAATCGGATCAGTAACAGCAATCACGGCAAGCAAATCTTCACTCTTTGCGAAATAAATAACCGTTTTACCCTGCTTCTGCAACAATTTGACCGGACTTACTAAAATAGGATTTTCAATTATCTTGTTTTCTGCTATCAGATTCGCATTACCAATCAGGTAACGCTCATTTTCATAAAAAGCCACTAATCCTTTTCCTGTGATGCTTTCGAACTTTTCAATTGTTAATGGTTCTACAGCTTGTTTCATTAAATCATTTACTATTGCTTCAGCAAGCGGATGCTCAGATTTCGTTTCTAAAGAAAGTAGTACCTGCTTATATCGATCATTTGATTTATTATCAACGAATATCATGTCCGTAACCCGAGGTTTGCCTTCGGTAATCGTACCTGTTTTATCCAGAACAACCACGTTCACTTTTCTCGCCAGTTCCAGGCTTTCAGCATCTTTAATAAGAATGTTTGACTCAGCACCCTTTCCTATGGCAACCATGATGGCCGTAGGAGTAGCAAGACCGAGTGCGCAGGGACAGGCAATAACCAAAACTGTTACCGCGGCAAGCAATCCATGACTAAAAGCGTTCGGCCCGTCAACTGTCATCCAGATAATAAAAGTTACCAGGGATATGCCGATAACCACAGGGACAAAAATTCCAGAGACTTTATCGACCAGTCTCTGAACCGGCGCCTTACTTCCCTGAGCAGCCTGGACCATTTTAATAATTTGTCCCAACACAGTATCTGCGCCAAGCTTTTCGGCCACGAATTGAAAACTACCCTTTTGATTCAGGGTTCCTGCAAAAACAGGACTTCCTTCTGATTTCAGGACCGGTAGAGGTTCACCAGTAATGGTGCTTTCTTCGATATAGGATTCTCCATCTATCATTGTTCCGTCTACCGGGATTTTTTCTCCGGGCTTTACCAGAACTATATCACCAACTTTAAGTTCTTCCACCGGCATGTCCAACATCTCTCCATCGTGAAGAACATGCACCGTCCTAACCTGTAATCCGATTAACTTCCGAATTGCGAAAGATGTTTTTGATTTCGCACGCTCTTCCATCAGCTTGCCGAACGAAATAAATGTGATGACAACCGCTGCTGCCTCATAATAGACATATGCCTCTAAACCCTGTTGAATCCAGTATCCAGGATAAATCGTATCGAAAACGCTGAATAACCAAGCCGAGCCCGTACTGACGGCAACCAGGGTGTCCATATTCGCTTTTCCGTGCCGGGCTTGCTTCCAGGCATTTGTAAAAAAACGCTGCCCAAAATAAAACAATACGGGTGTTGAAAGTATCATCATAATCCAGTTTGCGTGCGGCAAATGCATAAAGAACATGCCGATCAACACAATGGGAACAGACAAAAGGGATGCTCCAATCGTTCGCTGCCTGATAGAAATGTAATTTTTTCTATGCTGTTCTTCCTGAAGGAAATCTTTATTAACCAGGTCAATAATCAGATCATATCCGATAGCCTGGATATTTTTCTTAAATATGGTTGGATCCGTTCTGGAAGGGTCGTATGATATATTTACACTTTGATCTGCGAAATTTACGCCGACCTCCTGGACTCCTGGCAAAGATTGCAAGGTTGATTCGACACTCACGGCACAGGATGCACATGTCATACCTGTCACTGGAAACGTCTCAGTGATGATCGAATGTCCGGTTATTTGCTGCTTCCGGAAAGCCGTATTTTTTAAAGTGGTTACGTCTTTCATTTGTAGCTATTTTCTGGTAGAAGACCCAATGCAAATTGCTACATTCAGAAGGGATAGTTGTTATAAGATCAGTAGAGAAATGTATATAATTTACCGGTTAAATCTTATCCAGGGGAATTCGCATGTTCTTTTTCAGACTTTTAAAATGGGAAGGTGTCAATCCGGTTGTTTTTTTGAACTGCTGGGAGAGATGTTGCACACTGCTATAACCGAGTTCATCCGCGATTTCGCTTAATGTGAGTTCGGCATACATTAAAAGCTCCTTTGCTTTTTCTATTCTTTGCAGTATGACATATTTTTCGATCGTAATTCCCTCTACCGAAGAAAATAAACTACTGATGTGGTGGTAGTCCATTTTTAGTTTGTCAGACAGAAGCACGGAAAGTTTTTTATTCAGTTCTCCGGCTTCTATTCCCTGGATGAGTTGAATGATCGAGGATTTAATCTTTTCAACATGCCGAGTCTTCTTATCATCCAGCAATTCGAAGCCTAATTGTTGCAGGCGATTCTGTAAGTCCTTTATTTTTTCACTGGATATTGGTTTTGTGAGTTCCAATTCACCGAGTTGAATGTTTTTATAATTTAAATTGAGCTTATCTAACTCCTGCCTGACAACAATGATGCAGCGATCGCACACCATATTTTTTATATATAATATCATAAACGAATAGGATGGTTCCTGAGAAAACAAAGTTATCTTTTAAAATTGAACAGATTAAACAGGGGGATATAACTATGGAAATATATTCCATAGCGAGCCTTTTAGCTTGTGTAAATTCAGATTTGAGATAACTAATCTTTTCAATTTTAATAAACCAGTTCCTACTGTGAAATGTATATAAAATACTATGGTCCCCGAGTGAGACCGAACACCTATGGTATTTCCTGATCTGTACCTAATTGCAACCTGACTATGATTGAAGGAAGAACATCCTTTAATCAAAAAAGGCAACTACGATAGTTGCCTCTTAAAATATATGCATTGAAACCGGATAAAAGATCAGAAGTCCGACGTCCCGGAATTAAAAAAAAACTAATAACAATAAATCTTCATTATCAACTTACAACCGGGTCTTGCCAGTCTCTGTTTCAATAACCTGAACACCTGTGGGAACGTCTGGCGGAAACATCATTGTAAGCGGGCCACTGCCATGAAGGAACGTATATACACCAGTTCCACTTACAATAACCCAATGTCCGGTCATATTTGCGCGGTTGCAATCCTGATGCGTAGTGAAAGAGCCAAAGGCATCTGTAAGCACAACTATGCAATGGGATGAATCCGTCGTGAGGGTAGTGTTCATTACATCTGTTCCGGATGTATTAATCCCTCCTGTTGCGTTAAAGGTTCCTGTAAAAGTCACGGTCCCGTCCTTGTTAACTGTCTTTGTTGTAAAAGTCTCGATGACGGTAGTATCACAGGCTTCGTGTTCTTTTTTACAGCCCGTGAACATACTAAGTGATGCTCCCATTAGAATCAGCATTGATGTTAATTGCATTTTCATTGTAGTTAATTTTTAATTGTTTAAGAGATGGTTGACTTGTATTTATTTACAAAAAATACTTCATATGAGCCTATCGTTTGTATAGACGTGTACGGATGCAGGTACTGCTGTAACATGGCAGAATGGGAATATTAAATAGGGCGGAATGATAGGTTTGAACTCAGAAACGATGGTTACAATTCGAAGAAGTAAAAAATTTCAATTAAAAGGAAGAAGTCGGGTAAAATTATATTAAGTGGAATTTAAATAAACAGATTCTTATCGTTTTAAAGCTAACTTAGATTGTATGTCAAAAAAATACCTATTTATCGGTAGCGATTTGTTAATGAGTGGTTAACGGTATCTGTCCTTATTAACATTCTTGGAAATGCGGAAAACGTATAGTTCATTCCCTTATTTGAAATTCGGATTTTATCAATTCTACAGTTTTATTTTCAGCCGCCATGTGCAACAAGGCCATCCAGCGGAGCATAAATATCACGGAAAACAGGGTGCGTTGTGGCGCCAGTATAAATGGTATAAAAACGGGTTTGTCGGGTATCGGTGAAATTTTTAAAATTGATAAAGAGAGAAAACCTGTTCCAGCTTTTTTCGGCCATCAATCCGAATGTCAAAAAGGTTTGCCGATCTTACCATCGCTGAGCGGTTGAGAGCTATAATAGTATGCTTCCAGGCCTACCTTCAATTTCCCGTCGCTTTCATATACCAATACATTATTAAAGCGGTTCCTCGCTGTCAGCGGATTTTCCCTTATGACGCCATTTTCATTCAGATGTGCATCCGTAAACGTGTATCCGATATACAGCTGGAAGTGCCGACAACTGAATTTGATATTGGTCTCAAAGCCCTTTGAATCGGGCCACCTTTCACTATTAACCAGTTTATAAATGGGGCCATGAAGAATATCCATCACAAGTGGATTTCTGATGCGGGTGAAAAAGAATAGTTGGTTAATACTGAATTTTAATCCTTCAAAAAATCCGGTCGAATAATTGAAGGCCCAGTTAACTCCATAGGATTTTTCCAGTTGGTTACTGTCTGGAGAAATAGGTAACACATTTTGATATAGCAGGTGTGTTTAACCCCGCAACTGAAGAATTCTCGATTTTAGGCATGGATCAGAAAGAAAGAGAAGCTAAAAGTTTTAAATCACTTAAAAAGTGGTTCGAGATCAGCCCGAGGACGGCACGTTTTCAGGCTAAAAAAGGCATTAGGGAGAATTTTAGGGACGATTTTGGGTATCGAAATGCAATTACCACCTAAAGAAGTATGAAAAATAATATTACTTTTTAGGTGGTTTTTTTTTGCTTAATGAGCTACATGATTAGAAGAAATTTAAGCAAGAGCCGGGGGTAATTCTAACCCATCATCTAAATTTTGGTCTTGCTGCCTATCGGTATCAAGTTGAGATTTTCTTGAATTAATTTCAGATTGCAGTTGTACAATTGCCGCCTTGTATTCGTTTGCAGTTTCAGCTTTATCTTTATTTCTCATTATATGGGTGTATTGGCTGGTATAGGTCGCTAACAAATCGTAAAGAGCGGTTAATTCCAATTCTTTTAGGTCGTGTGCCATTAGTGGTCGGAGGTTTGGGAGTTGCATGACCATCAAAAACCATGCAAAGGCAAAATTTTGTTTTTTTTCCTGTAATGGCATGATTTTATAACCAAAATCTTTATGTATTGGTTAAAGCATTTTTTCTACCTGATAGATCATTTTCCCGGTGCTGCTGATTCTTGGGATGCTCTTAAACTTCATTGTACCTATAATAGTAAAAAAGTGAAATCCCGGTAATAAAGGTTAGGGTGTTTTCACTCTGCATTGTAACACCATTACAGCCGCAGATTATTATTAATTTAAAGAACTATCTGCAAATAAATTGTAATTTCATTTTAAATGGTTTCTCAAATCCTTTACAACCACTCAAAGGATAAAAGTCCAGCAGTTATTAATAATATCCGTACAACATTATGTAGACTGATAAGCGTTTTATCACTCATAATTCATCGGCAGTGCAAACCCCCGACCTCCAAGCGGAAATTGCTGCTTTGGAAATTCAATTAAAGCACTTTGAAAATTTGCTAGATCAGTCTATCATAAATAATGAAGTATTAGCTAAGACGAAACTCATACTTCACGAAGTGAAAAAAGTGTCTGAAAAATTAAATGAATTAAAGAGGCTGAATGGAATCTAAGAGTAAAACTATTGCGGCTTCCTGAGTATTCTTTTCCCCATTCATTTAGCTTTTTATTCAAATTCTTAATACTTACATAACTACTTGGTATCTGTTCATTAAAAGCTTACATTCAATTATTCCTCTTCTCGTGAGTGTCCTTTATCTCAAATCTCCTTAAATAGTTTTGATTAACGTTGCCGACTAGGGGGACATAAATTTTTTTTTATATTAAAATGATTTTATGAATAAGAACGGCCCCGTTGTTATAATTGAGGATGATTTAGATGATCAGGAATTTTTAAGTGTAATCTTTAAGAAATTAAATTATTCTAACAAATTATTGCTTTTTGAAACAGGTTCTCAAGCATTTGATTTTTTAAAGACCACAAGAGAAATACCTTTTATAATTCTTTCTGACGTGCATATGCCACGCTTAAGCGGGTTTGAATTAAAAGAAAAAATAAAATCTGATTGTGAGTCTGGAATTCAGTGTGTTCCGTTCTTGTTTTTTTCTACGACCTCAACCCAGAGTATGCTCATTGATGCATATCGTAAATCTATACAAGGATACTTTTTAAAAGAAAGCTCGCTGGGAGAATTGGAAAAAACCATTAAAATCATAATGGAATATTGGAAGAGATGCGTTGCTCCAAATAATTTCGCAAATGCCGCTTAAATCATATGGCTGTCAAATTATACTTTGATCAAGTATCAAATGGAGGTGCGCACGGGAAAACAAACAACGGTGATAAGATACTTTATAATCTCAATGCAATTGATCCTAAAAAAGCAGAAGAATATACTGATATGTTATTCAGGCAGGACAAAGCAACGATTTTTTATTATGCTGGGCGTTTTCTTATTATTGTCACAGCATCCCTAGAAATGAAAGAAAAATTCATGGTAGCCTTTGACCTTAACGATAATGAAGATTCAGCCAAAAGGAGCTTTAAGAATGATCCAAACGAAAAAGAACTTATGTCATTGTTTTATAAAATGAGAGAAAATATTAAGCAGGATTATGATAAATTCGTTTTAGTTGAAGGAAAGTCCCCTAACCAAGATTTTAAATAAATTTCAGTTTATATAGATCAGACGGGATTAGACGAATCGGGAAATAAAAAACACCGAAAACCACCACCGATAGACAATTAGTCGACTAGAGAGCGGGGGAAATCCCCGGATTTCTTTAGGTTTCAAGCCACTGAAGCCTTCTCGATTTTAGGACATAGTTCAGACAGAAAGAGAAGCTAAAAGTTTTAAATCACTTAAAAAGTGGTTCGAGATCAGCCCGAGGAGGGTCACTTAACGAAACATCCTAATTTAGGATGTTTTGTTTTGTTATGCCAATAGGGGGTATTAACCAATCAGTTAAGGCACTCTGGTTGATGGTTCGATTTCTGTCAATAAACCGCTTCATCTTTTCCTTTGTGCAAGGCTAAAATGAGATGAAAGCCAATCTGGACCTACATTTTAGTGGGTTCGATTTCCCGTTATGGTATCTGTCTTTTATATGCTTTCTGTTTGTTGTGGTTCTGGGCAATATGGTAAAGAAAATTCAATATAATTGTTGCTTCACAATCACTTACTTCAATGTTGTTTTTAGCCAAAATCTCTACCGCACGTTTTAAAGAAATATTTCTAACCGTAAAATTAGAATTATCAGAATGTGTGTTATTCAAGGCTGAGTTTTTAAAAACGATTTCTTTCTTGTGTCGCAGAATTTTGACTAATGCACTATCTATCTGTATTGAAACATCACCTGTTTGAAAATTAACTTCTGCTGGAGGAAGTAAACTTACAAATTGTTTCTTATCAGATGGATCCATCATTTGATACACAAGAAAGATGTCTTCAAAAGTGTTTATGGCCTGCGCCATTTGTTTATCGATATACTTCAATTTGTCTGTAACGGAGTTAAATTCTTTTTTTAAAATATCAGAAATATCTCGGTGCTCCTTTTTTAGTTCCATGAAATCATCAAGTTTCAGTTTGTCGTAGACGAATAGTTTTCGCGTCCGGACGATTGAAATTTTTAGCTGAGAAATCTTCCCGAAAAATGGCTTTGACCTCAATATTTTCGCATTCACAATACTTTAGTTACCTGTCTTCTTGTTCCGGAAGAGAATAACCTTTTCGTTTCTGCTCATCGGTACTTACACGAATGTATAGGTAAGCTGATTTCATATCATAAAGTGATTTCTGAAGCCGTTATCACAGTTGAAAATTTGAAGTAAACAGAACTTCAAACGATTAAAGTTAACTATGGTACAGAAAATGTATTCAGATAAAATGCTTTGCCTTCATGAGCAGTCGTTCTTTATGTTTACTTTCCGATACAAAAAGTACTGAAGCCCGATTCCAGTGGTTTTGCCGGGAATTGGTGACGGTTCGGTAATTGTAAAAATCTCCAAAAAAGCTTTGTCCATTAGTAGTATGATGGCAGGCTCAAATATTGTCAAACCTGCTATATCAATGCCGTGTGATATCACTGACTTTCCATAACGGCAATTCTTAGATTTTTTTTACTGGCGGAGGTATCCATTTCCCAGTCAGGATTTCATCCTTTGGCCAATAAAGCCTCAGGCAAAGCTTGAAAGGACCGGGCGGAGCAGGAAGCCAGTTGTTTTCTTTGTCTATGTCTGGAGAAGCATTCTGGAAATAGATGTCCAGAGATCCATCGGCATTGTACTTTAAGGAATTCCGGTTGCCAATTGCATACCGCTTTATCAGATTCGCTATAAAATATCCTTCCGTACTATACATTGTCAATGACCAGAATGCATTTACAGGTGGCGCTTCCCCTTTCTCAAAATGCATAACATACTTGTTTGCTCCATTATAAGGGTTTCCCGCAGAATCAACCGCGCTGGTGGGGTAAATGGCATCTTCAGGAATATTTGCCCCTAAACCCACAAAAGCGACTATGGCCCTTAAATCATAATCAACACCATAATTTCCAACGCCCTTAAAAGCAATACTCCAGCCATTTACGGGTTTAACGATGCCAGCATTCAATACTTCATAAATATGCGAAATAACCACTTTGGGAATTTGTTTCAGAGCCGCCTGGGTTGCAGTATCAAATGAATTCAGATCAAAGGTTAAACCGGGACCTACACCAATTTTTGCGAACTCTTTCATGACAGGCGCATCAGCGGCCGTTGGTGGATTTTCGACCAGCAACCTGTTTGTATAATTGAAAAAAGAATCTGTTGAAGTATTTGCCAATTGCTCGTTTGGTAATACGCGACTTGAATTGGCATTAATTATTTCCTTAGGTGTAGTATACGGTTTCCCATATGAGCTAAGCGGTGTAACTAAAACTTTTTTCTCCAGCGGCACTACAATCCCGGCGCCCTGTTTTTCATTGTTCACCTGAAAACGACCGATTATCCAAACTGTACTGGTCGGTGATTTGATTTCCTTCATTCCTGCAGGTAATGAATCTTTCCAATCCGGACCAGAGATTAAAAAAGTACCACCTTTCTTAATACCTGTTCTGGTGCCTGGAGACGCAAATACATTTGTGAAAGCATCCAGCAAGGGAAGCAAAAAAAGTTATCACTTGTAACGGGCAGGGTTAAAACCATCGGTTCTTTGTTAAGATCCAGAAATCCCATGGTATAATAGGTATCTGCATTGGGCCTGACAACCACCGTTTCATTTTGTGCCGGGAAACTGGTTGAAATAGTGAGTTGATTAATGGGTGCAGCCTTTCCGGGTACCGGCACTTCCACGCTTGTAAAATTTTTCTTCGTAACGTCAGTCACCCCGAAACTCCTGTTTAACTGTTAAACCAATTTCAAGGGGCAGCAAACGTTTTGTTTTTCTAAAAAATTATAATGATTCGCTTACATTTAGATACTATTTCCTTTTTACATCTATACCCCGCGGCTACTTTTTTTATTCAATCCTGAAGAACGAAAATTCGCTAAATACCTGGGTTATGCAGATCATATAATTTGCGGAGAAGTTTTCAAACATTGGTCTGCTTTTAAAGAACTATTATTAAAATATTAAACAAGCGCCAATGAATCAGATAAACTGAGTATTCTTCAGATCGGCATTCCAATACACATTACTCATTAAACTATCATTTTATGAAAAGAAAACACATTTTATCCCTGTTCATCTTAGGATTGATCTGCCTTGTTATAATTCCGGCTTCCGCGCAGATTCAAACGACCGGTACACCGGGATCGGCGGCCGCCACTACGACCATTAGCGGAAAGCAACTGCCCGCACCGCCGCCACCCAATGGCGGCGTGGAAGGCACACTTATTTCAAATTCCAAAGAATGGTGGGCACCGCGAATAGTTCCTAAAAAAGGAGCTCCCAACGTATTACTTATTATGACCGATGATCAGGGCTTTGGCGTCAGTTCAACTTTCGGTGGTGTTATCCCAACACCCACGCTGGACAGAATTGCGGCTACAGGTCTCCGTTATACCTCATTTTGTTCAACAGCATTATGTTCACCTACAAGAGCCGCTTTGTTGACGGGTCGCAATCATCATTCCGTCGGTTTTGGTATTATCTCTGAACTGTCTACCGGATATCCGGGATATAATTCTGAAATGACCGCCGGCAACGGCACAGTCGGAAATATCCTGAAAGGAAATGGATATGCTACGGCATGGTTTGGAAAAAATCACAATACTCCCGCTTATCAATATACCCTTTCCGGTCCTTTTGACCAATGGCCATCCGGCATGGGTTTCGATTATTTTTACGGATTCCAGGGCGGAGAAACCGACCAGTGGACACCCTATTTATTTCAGGATCATACACAGATTTTCCCCTGGAAAAATAAACCGGATTACAATCTGACAACCGACATGGCAGATGAAGCCATCGCCCGAATGAAAGGAATACAGGCAGGCGATCCGGGACAACCCTGGCTGATTTATTACGCTCCCGGCGGATCACATTCTCCCCACCAGCCTAAAAAGGAATGGATCGAAAAAATGAAAGGGAAATTTGATGGCGGGTGGAATGTGATGCGGGATACCATTTTTGCCCGCCAGAAACGTCTGGGCGTTATTCCGGCGAACTCTAAGCTAACTGCATGGCCGTCAGAATTGCCCACCTGGGAATCCCTTACACCGGAACAGCGCAAACTTTTTGCCCGTCAGGCGGAAGTATATGCAGCCTATACAGCATATACCGATTATGAAATCGGTCGCGTGGTACAGGAAGTAGCGGATGAAGGCCTGCTGGATAATACCATCATCATTTATATATGTGGCGACAACGGAACCAGCCCGGAGGGCACATTATCAGGTACACCCAACACCTGGACTGCCTATAACGGAGTTCTCGATTTCCCCATCGCAGATCAGATGAAATTCTACGATGCGTGGGGATCTGCTGCCACGTATCCGCATATGGCTGTTGCCTGGGCATGGGCTTTTGATTGTCCCTATAAATGGACAAAACAGGTGGCTTCTCACTTTGGCGGAACACGTCAGGGCCTCGCTATTTCCTGGCCGGGCCATATTGATGATCCCGGAGGTATCCGAAATCAGTTTCATCATATCATCGATATCGTGCCCACGATTCTGGAAGTAACAGGTTGTGCACAACCGGAAACCATCGACGGCATTAAGCAGAAACCCATTGAAGGGGTGAGCATGGCCTATACTTTTAAAAAAGCAAATGCGAATGCGCCGACAACACATAAGGTGCAGTATTTTGAAATGATTGCCAACCGCGGAATTTACGACGACGACTGGTATGCCTGTACCACACCACCGGTACCATCCTGGGTATTGAACGCTCCCATGCCCGCCATTGATGACTATAAATGGGAACTATATAATATCAAAGAAGACTGGACGCAGAACAATGATCTTGCTGCAAAAAATCCGCAGAAGCTAAAGGAACTGCAGGATCTTTTTGATAAAGAAGCCAGGAAATATCATGTGTACCCAATTAACAACAATTCATTCGCCAGGGCCGTTCAACCCAGACCGAGTCCTACAGCCGGAAAATCTGCATTTACATATAGAGGTGTGAATCCTGGTATCGCAGTTCCCGATGCACCCAATGTACTTGGAAGGTCGTATACGGTAACAGCGGATGTAACTGTCCCGGAAGGTGGTGGCAAAGGAGTCATCTGTACAAACGGAGGACGCTGGGGCGGATGGGGACTTTATCTTATAAATGGTATTCCGGTCTTCGACTATAATCTCCTTATTGTGGCAAATTACCGCTGGGCGGGTAAGGAGCCACTCAGCGCCGGCAAGCATGTGATAGAATATGATTTTGTTTACGACGGGCCCGGTGTCGCCAAAGGCGGAACTGGTACTTTGAAAGTAGATGGACAGGTCGTGGACACCCACTCGCAACCCAACTCCATTGCATTTCTGCAGGTTGCCGATGAAACCTTTGATGTAGGCACCGATCTGTATACTGAATTAAATGCAAAGGATTATACACTTCCATTTGATTTCACCGGAACGGTCAATAAACTCACCATCGATCTGAAACCGACACAGATTACCGCGTCCGAACAACAACAAATCAAGGACGCTGCAGTAAAAGCTGACTAAAAAAATCTGATCACTTTTCCCAACAAAAAACCCCGCTTTCGGGTTTTTTTTATTCATTCTAACTTTTGCCTTATCCAATGGATTTACAAAAGAACTGCTCCAGGATTTTATGAATTTATTTTAAGTTTATTGCAAATACGAGCTGGTAGATTGATCATTTACTTCATCGATTGAATGAGTATCTCACATCAACTCATTTAACCATCAAAAAAAGGTTCCAGTCAGCAACTTGGATACAACCAAATGGATTTTGTCATTCCGCAATCTAGGATTTCCTCTCTTTCTTCAGGCGAATTTGTGGGAATGGTTGCCGACGATCCTGATCAGAAAATTAAAGTAAAAGCCTTCCATTATGAAATAATGTAAAAAAGAGCGTAGACGAAAAGTGACTATTAAATCAAATTGCATTGGATAAATCAAGAGTTACAAAGGAGAGAATTTCTGAAAATTATTATCGGATCAAAAATGATATAACTCAAATGATGGAATCTTAGATTCAAATACTGCTTGAAAAAAGATCAGAAATGATGAAGATCAGACATTCAAGGTGAAAGAAAAGAAAACTAAATCAAACAGAAAGAGACGCTAACAATTTTAAATCACTTAAAAAGTGGTTCGACATCAGCCCGATGAGGATCACTTAACAAAACATCCTAATTTTGGGATGTTTCGTTTTTTATGCCAATGGACGAAACTAACCAATGAGTTGCGATACTCCGGCTGCTGGTTCGATTACTGTCAATAAATCGTTAAGAAAAGATGAATACTATGGAAATCTCCCCCTTCTATATTCCAGTGTGCGTTTCTGGTTTTGGTATATAGTAAATATTCATCCGCCAGTAACTCCGGCAATTCAGTGGCTATTGACTGCCGGTTGTTTTCCGTTATGCCAATATTTGGATTCATATTTTCATCTTAATGTATTCATTAGTTTTCGTTTGCAGCCGCTATGATCACTTTTGCCACTGCATCCGGCTGAGAAATGAACAACACATGACTGCCTTTTATTTCGGTGATTTTAGTTCCAGCACGACGGTACATGTTCCTTTCAATATCGGGGTTGATGGCTTTGTCTTCTGTAGCCACGATTCCATAACTTGGTTTGGTTTTCCAGGCCGCCTCCCTGACAGCAGTAGCAAAACAGGCTCCGAAAATAGGTCCCTGAGAAGCATACATAAAGTCGGCATCTTCCTTACTTAAATCTGCCGCGAAGCCTGCGTGAAATTTGGATTTATCAAAATAAACGACTCCTTTTTCATCGGGAGCCAAAATGCCAAATTCCGGGGCTGCAGGCAGAGAGGAAATCCATTGTACTGAAGTCTCTCCTTTATCGGGTTCAAATGCCGCGATATAAACAAGGGCCACTACTTTAGGATGCGTACCAGCTTCCGTAATCACGGTCCCGCCCCAGGAGTGACCTACTAAAATAGTTGGTCCATCCTGCTTGTCCAGGGCGCGGACAGTAGCATCTACATCATCCTCCAGGGATGTAAGTGGATTTTGAACAACCGTAACCTGATATCCTTTTCCTGTGAGGATTTCATATAATTTTTTATAACCTGATCCGTCTGCAAATGCTCCGTGAACAATGACAATGTTTTTGCTTTTCATTTTTTTTGATTTTACAGTCAAACTCCAATGTTTGTGCCATCCCGGTGAATCCTATAAATCAACAAATTGAAGAAATCCGGAAATTGCAAGTCACCATATTTGGTGAATTCGCATAAATATTAACGAGGTCAGGCAGAATGTTTTCTTTGGATCCCAAGTTTTTTCATTCTTGCTGTAAGAGTGCTCGGAGGTAATTTCAAAAGTTCGGCTGCGCCGCCGGATCCCGAAACTCGTTCATTACAATGCTTCAGGACAGATAGTACATGATCCCGTTGCATTTCGTCAATCGTCTTAATCTTCGAAAAGAGCTCCGGATGATTATAATTTTGTTTTACTTCAGGAAGCCATATTTCATCTATGAAATTATGTTTCGCAAGTAATATAGTTCTTTCCAACAGGTTTTGTAATTCACGGATATTCCCTGGCCATGAATACTCCATTAGTTTTTTCATCTGCGTATCACTAATGCCTGAAATCGATTTCCTTGCTTTTTCAGAAAAAATTTTAATAAAATGCTTCGTCAGCAATGGTATATCTTCCTTGCGCTCCCGAAGTGGAGGCAAGTTAATCGGGAATACATGCAACCTGTAAAACAGATCTAATCTGAATCGTCCCTCTTCTATTTCCATTTCCAGGTCACGGTTTGTTGCTGCAATTATGCGGACATCAATTTTAAGAGTTGTATTCGACCCAATTCTCTCGAACTCTTTTTCCTGCAAGACCCTAAGCAATTTAACCTGCATATCAGCAGGCATATCTCCAATTTCATCCAGGAATATCGTACCCTCGTTTGCCTTTTCAAATTTCCCGATTCTTTTTTCTATGGCACCAGTAAAAGCTCCCTTTTCATGTCCAAATAATTCGGATTCTATTAAATTATGCGGTAATGAACTACAATTTATTTTAACGAATCCTTTATCCCTGCGTTGGGATAAATTATGAATAGCATTGGCTATACCCTCTTTACCGGTACCGCTTTCACCCAGAATCAGAACAGAGGTATCAAATGGTGCCACCAGCCTAATGGAATCAAATATCTTCTGCATCTGGGGTGTTTCCCCCACTATGCCCTCGAAGGCCTTGTTTTTTTTAGCTATTGTTTTATCGTTGGCTTCAAAGAAGTATTTATTATCGGGGCGGTGATTTATTTTTTTGTTAATGGATGCTTTGGCTGAGAATTTAAATTGTAAC